>NZ_JACUZZ010000019.1:0-139968 GCF_014851595.1 Rhizobium sp. RHZ01 | reverse complement strand
CCGTCGGAGGCCAACCGCGTGGCCGACGAACGGGTGGAGACGCTCTCGCATCAGGCGCCATTCCGCGTCGTCAATATCGGCGGCGGCCAGCCGGAGAACCTGATGACCTTCGTCGAGACGGTCGAAAGGGTCCTCGGCCAGCCGGCAAAGCGCAAGATGCTGCCGATGCAGAAGGGCGATGTGCCACGCACCTTTGCGAGCCCCGATCTGCTGGCGGCTTTGACAGGCTACAAGCCGGAGACGACACTCAATGTCGGTGTGAAGGCTTTCGTCGACTGGTATCTGGAAGCACGCGGCGAACTCGAGCCTTAGGAGGCCCCACCGTTAGGCTAGCGTCGGAGGTGGGCCGCCTGCGTCGCCTTCTTCGAAGCGAAAATATCATCGATCTCTGATGCCGGCAGCGGATGGCCGAGCGCAAAACCTTGCAGCGTATGACAGCCGAGCTTGGCAAGCGCCACGGCATGGTTTTCCGTCTCGACGCCCTCGGCGATCACATCGACGCCGAGGGCCTTGCCGATCTCGACAATCGATTTGACGACACGGCGCTGCTCGGAGGAGGTATCCACCTCGCTTACCAGTTGCCGATCGATCTTCAGCCGAGCCGGGCGCAACCGCACGAGACCGATCAGCGACGCGTGGCCCGAGCCGAAATCATCGATCTCGATTTCGATACCCATCTGCTTGATGCGGTCAACCGTCTGCAGAAGCTCGTCGTCGCAGTCGTCCAGAAAGATCGTCTCGACCAATTCGAAAACCAGGGCGCCACGCGGTATCTCGAGTGTCTCCAGATCATCAATCAACTGCGGATCGTAGAGGCGCTGCCCCGAAATGTTGACCGAGACCCGTGGCAGGGTTGTGCCGTGCTGCTCCCATGTCACACGGTCGGCGAGCACGCGTCGCAGGATCGAAGCATCGATCTCCGAAGACAAGCCGAACTCATCGGCGATCTTCAGGAATATGCCAGGCGAGAGGGTGCCGCGCTCGCTGTGATGCCAGCGCGCCAGGGCCTCGATGCCAACGATGTCGCGGGTGTGGGCATCGAGCTGCAATTGGTAGAATGGAATGATATCGCCCTGTTCCAGTGCAAGCTTCAGCTCTTCGGCAAGACGCCGCTTGCCCATCAGATCGTCCTTGAGCTGCTGCGAGAAGAACTCGATACGATCGCGGCCCGATGTCTTTGCCTGATATACCGCGATATCGGACTCGGCGAGCAGATTGGAGCCGGAGCGATCTGCCGACCAGGAAATGCCGATCGACGCTCCACTTTGCAGCATTTCGTGGCCGAAACGGACCTTCTTCTTCAAGCGCCGCTGCACCTCACGCGCCATGCGGTTCAGTTCCGTCAGCCCTCCGAAATTGACGAGCAGGATAACGAATTCGTCGCCACCGATGCGTGCCACCATCGTAGCTTTCGGAATGGCGGCCTCGATCCGCAAAGCTGCGGCACGCAATACGGTGTCGCCCGCCGCATGGCCATGGCTGTCGTTGATCTGCTTGAACTCGTCAAGGTCGAGATGCAGGACGGCGAGCGTCGAGACTGAGGCATCCTCGGCCAGTTCCGCCAGGCGCTTGTCGAAAAGCCGGCGGTTGGGAAGGCCCGTCAAATAATCGTGTTCCGCAGCATATTCGATGTGGGCACTGCTCTCCTCCAAAGCGAGGGCCCGTGCCTCCGCGACGGCGCGCTGACGCGCCGCCTCGTTGGCAAGAAGCACGTCCGAAGTGACGTCCCACTCCGCGCCGATGAAAGAGGGTGACCCTTCCTCGCTGACATAGAAATGAGCCCGCGAGCGGATGTGCCGTATCTCGCCGTTCGGCCAGACGATCCGAAACTCCGAATTATACTGCCCGCGTCTGGCAATGGCGTCCTCGAACTCCAGTTCGGCACGCTCGCGGTCGTCGGGGTGAATCGCATCCGACCAGATTGTAGCGGCGACCGGCCCGCTGCCTCTTCCGGTCTGGTAGATCCGGTGCATCTGAACGTCCCAGGAGATTTCGTGCCGATCGAGGTTGTGCTCCCAAACACCGATCTGTGACGCGTCGAGTGCAAGCTCAAGGCGCCGCAGGATGTCCTGAAACTCTCGTTCGGACCGTGTGGGACTGCTCGATGCCAACGCCGTTCAAGCCTCATGCAGCTTCGAGTAACAGTATGGTGTCAGGCCTCCAAGGAGGAAGCCCATTATGGGTGCAGAACCAACCTTTTGGCGAGAGATTAATTAGGATGCACTAAAAATCCATCAACAATTGCAAGCCGAATGCATCATCGATCTTCTCAGAGACTCGAGTGTCTAGGCAATTCAGCCTTTCGACGAACGGCGGTTCTTTTCTTCAAGCTGCAGCAGCAGGCCACTGTGATCGGTCTCACCGCCACCATGTTCGACAAACTCGGCGAACTCGGCACGGACCGCCTCCGTCAGAGGCAGCGTCAAAGCGAGACCTTCCGCCGTTGCGACGATATTGTTTAGGTCCTTGAGCTGCAATTTCGAAGGGCCGGCGGTCCCAAAATCGCGATTGACCATCCGCTGGCCGTGAACGTCGAGAATGCGGCTTTCGGCGAAGCCTCCCCGGATCGCCCGGCGGAACGCCTCGCGTGAACCGCCCCCCGCCTCGAAGAGCAGCATCGCTTCGGCAACGGCGCCGATCGTGATGGCGACGATCTGCTGGTTCCCGAGCTTCGCGAGCTGACCGCAACCGCTTGGTCCAACATGCGTCACGCGGCCAAGTGGTGCAAAGACGTCGGCCAGTTCTTCGACCAAAGCGCCATCGCCGCCTGCCATGATCGCAAGTGTACCGGCAGCCGCCCCCACCACACCGCCGGAGACCGGCGCATCGAGATGGCGGATGCCACGCCCGGCGAGCTTTGACGCATGCTGCCGGGCCGCGTCAGGGGTAATGGAACTGGAATCGATGACCACCGCGCCGACATCAAGCGCCTCCGAAGCACCTTGCGTGAACAGCACGTCCTCCACTGCCTTTCCGTCGGTCAGCATGGTGAACACGACCGATGCCCCTTTGACGGCGGCAGCGGGCGTATCCGCCAGGACCGCGCCATCCGGAACGAGGCCTTCCGCCTTCTCGCGATTGCGGTTCCAGACCGTGACGGCAAAGCCGGACTGCAACAGCCTGCGAGCCATCGGCGCGCCCATCAGCCCAGTTCCCAGAAACGCAATGCTGCGTGATTTGCCGATAGTCATAGCTGTCCTCCCAATTCATCCTCGATGTGCACTCGAATAATGTCCTCGAACGAAGCATCGGCGACAAAACCCAGCTCCTTCGCGCGCTCGGCCTCGAAAGCCTGTGGCCAACCCGATACGATCTTCATGACCAGCTCGTCGGGTTCGCGTCGGATCAGGCTGACGACCTTCTCCCCTGCGATCTTGCGCAACGCCTCGATCTGCTCTCCGACGGTGGCGCTGACACCGGGCATCGTCAGGCTGCGGCGCGCGCCGAGCGGCTGCAGGTCGATGCTGGCGGCATGGACCAGAAACCCGACGGCCGAACGCGGCGACGCGTGCCAATGGCGAACAGTTTCCGGCACCGGCAGGGTCGCCTCCTGCCCGGCCAACGGCTCACGAACGATGCCGGAGAAGAAGCCGGAAGCAGCCTTGTTCGGCTTGCCGGGACGGATGCAGATCGTCGGCAACCGGATTCCGATGCCGTCGATGAAGCCGCGGCGCGTGTAATCCGCCAACAGCAATTCACCCATCGCCTTTTGCGTGCCGTAGCTTGTCAGGGGCGTGAGATTGAAATCATCAGGAATGACCTGGGGGAAAGGCGCTCCAAAGACCGCAATGGACGAGGTGAAGACGACACAAGGCCGGTACCCGTCTTGCAGATGAGCGGCGCGGATCGCCTCAAGAAGCGCGCGCGTGCCTTCGAGATTGATGCCGTAGCCTTTTTCGAAATCCAGCTCAGCCTCGCCGGATACGATCGCGGCCAGATGAAACACTACATCCGGGCGCGAGGCGACAATCCGTGCGGCCTGCCCTGGAGCGGAAACGTCGACCGCGCTCGTCTCCACACGCCCCGTAAAGCCTTCAGGGTCAGCCGGCGTGATGACGTCGACAAGCGATAGGCGATTGATGGCCTGACCCGCCAGCCGCCCGTCCGCAACGAGCCGCGCGGTCAACTTGCGCCCGATCATTCCCGCTGCGCCGATAATCGCGATATGCATTGGCCGCCTCCATCAAACCTTGCAGCGTGCGACTCCCCTCGCCCGTGCATGCCCTTCGAGACATAACCGTCTGGCCGGCTCATGAAAACAGGAAAGGCGGAGCAATGCTCCGCCTTTCCACGTCTCGCCGCTGAGTGGGGGTTATTCGGCAGCGAGCCGAATGATTTCGGCTTCCTCCGCGTCGTGCTCGTGCTCCTTGTGCTGGATCAGCGGGCGGTTGCCCGAGAGTTTGCGGACCAGCACGTAGAAGACGGGCGTCATGAAGATGCCGAAGAAGGTGACGCCGATCATGCCTGAGAACACCGCGACACCCATGGCGGCGCGCATCTCGGCACCGGCACCGGTCGAGACGACGAGCGGCACGACACCCATGATGAAGGCCATCGAGGTCATCAGGATCGGGCGCAGACGCAGGCGGCTTGCCTCGATGGCAGCCTGGACCGGGGTGCGCCCTTCGAATTCCAGCTCGCGGGCGAATTCCACGATCAGGATCGCGTTCTTCGCCGAGAGGCCGACAAGGACGACCAGACCGATCTGCGTGAAGATGTTGTTGTCTCCACCGGTCAGCCAGACGCCCGTCAGCGCCGCCAGCACGCCCATCGGCACGATCATGATGATCGCGATCGGCAGCGCCAGGCTCTCATACTGGGCAGCGAGCACCAGGAACACCAGCAGCAGCGCCAGTGGGAAGACGATCACGCCGGAGTTGCCCGCCAGGATCTGCTGATAGGTCAGATCCGTCCATTCGAAGCTGATGCCCTTCGGCAAGGTCTCGTCGGCGATCTTTTCGATCGCTGCCTGAGCCTGGCCGGAGGAGAAGCCCGGAGCAGGACCGCCGTTGATATCGGCGGAGAGGAAACCGTTATAACGGTTGGTCCGCTCCGGCCCGGTTGTCGCGTTCACCTTCAGGAGCGCAGACAGCGGGATCATCTGGCCCGATGCCGAACGAACCTTCAGCTTGCCAATATCCTCGGGCTGCGCCCGGAACTTGGCATCGGCCTGGACGCGCACGCTGTAGGTACGGCCGAAGGCGTTGAAGTCGTTGACATAGAGCGAACCGAGATAGATCTGCAGCGTCTCGAACACGTCGGTTACCGGGACGCCCAGCTGTTCCGCCTTCTCACGGTCGAGATCGGCATAGAGCTGCGGAACATTGATCTGATAGGCAGAGAAGATGCCCGTCAGCTCAGGCGTCTGGTAGGCCTTGGCGATTATCGCCTTGTTGGCTTCGTCGAGCACCTGATAGCCGAGACCGGCGCGGTCTTCGAGCTGCATCTTGAAGCCGCCCGTCGTGCCGAGACCATTGACCGGCGGCGGCGGGAACATCGCGATGAAGGCATCCTGGATCGCCCCGAACTTCTGGTTCAGGGACATGGCGATCGCGCCGCCCGAAAGCGCCGGCGACTTGCGTTCCTCGAAATCCTTCAACGTCACGAAGACGATGCCAGCGTTCGAGGAATTGGTGAAGCCGTTGATCGACAGGCCCGGGAAGGCGATCGCATGGGCAACGCCAGGCTCGGCCATGGCGATGTCGCTCATCCGCTTGATGACGTCTTCGGTGCGGTCGAGGCTGGCGGCATCCGGCAGCTGGGCAAAGCCGATCAGATACTGCTTGTCCTGCGCCGGCACGAAGCCGCCCGGCACCGCATTGAAGAGGCCGTAGGTGGCGCCGGCCAGCACCAGATACACCAGCATGACGATGCTCTTGCGCGACACGAGGCCGCCGACACCCTTGCCGTAGCCCTTGGAGGCAGCACCGAACGCCCTGTTGAAGCCACGGAAGAACCAGCCAAAGGCCGCGTCCATGGCGCGCGTCAGCCAGTCACGCTTGGCATGGTGATCCTGCAGCAAGAGCGAGGCCAGAGCCGGAGACAACGTCAGCGAGTTGAAGGCCGAAATGACAGTCGAGATCGCGATCGTCAGCGCGAACTGGCGATAGAACTGTCCGGACAGACCGGTGATGAAGGCGAGCGGCACGAACACCGCGACGAGCACCAGCGCGATCGCGATGATCGGGCCCGAGACTTCCTTCATCGCCTTGTAGGTGGCAGCCCGCGGGCTGAGACCATTTTCGATGTTTCTCTCGACGTTTTCGACAACGACGATCGCGTCGTCCACCACGATACCGATCGCCAGCACGAGGCCGAACAGGCTGAGCGCGTTGATCGAGAAGCCGAAGACATACATCACCGCAAACGTGCCGATGATCGAGACCGGAACGGCAATCAGCGGAATGATCGACGCGCGCCATGTCTGCAGGAACAGAATGACGACGATGACGACGAGCGCGATGGCTTCGAGCAGCGTGTCGACGACCTTCTCGATCGACGAACGGACGAACTTCGTCGTGTCATAGACGATCTCGTAGCTGACACCGTCAGGCATCGCGGTCTTCAGCTCTTCCATCGTCTTCTGGACTTCGTCCGAGATGGTGATGGCATTGGACCCCGGGGACTGGAAGACCGGGATGGCGACCGCCGGCTTGCCGTCGAGGATCGAGCGCAGCGAGTAGTCGGCCGCACCGAGCTCGATGCGGGCGACGTCGCGCAGGCGGGTGATCTCGCCGTTCGTGCCGGTCTTGACGATGATGTTGCCGAACTGCTCAGGCGTCTGGAGACGGCCCTGCGCATTGACGTTCAGCTGCAGGTCGACACCCGACAGGCTCGGCGAGGCGCCGATTGTGCCGGCTGCGGCCTGGACGTTCTGGCCACGGATCGCGTTGGTGACATCGCTGGCGGCAAGGCCGTGCTCGGCGGCCTTCTGCGGGTCGATCCAGACGCGCATCGAGTAGTCGCCGGAACCAAACACCTGTACCTGGCCGACGCCATCGATGCGCGCCAGCCGGTCCTTGATGTTGAGGACGCCGTAGTTGCGCAGATAGGTGATGTCGTAGCGGTTGTCGGGCGAGATCAGGTTGACGACCATCATCAGATCGGGAGAGCTCTTGACCGTCGTGATGCCGATGGTCTTCACCTCCTCCGGCAGACGCGGTTCGGCCTGCGACACGCGGTTCTGGACGAGCTGCTGTGCCTTGTCGGGGTCGGTGCCGAGTTTGAAGGTGACCGTCAGCGTCATGACGCCGTCCGAGGTCGCCTGGCTCGACATGTAGAGCATGCCCTCGACGCCGTTGATCTGCTCTTCGAGCGGGGTTGCGACCGTCTGCGCGATGACCTCCGGGTTTGCGCCCGGATAGGTGGCGCGCACGACGATCGATGGCGGCACGACTTCGGGATATTCGGAAATCGGCAGCGCACGCAGGCCAAGCAGACCGGCGACGACGATGAGGACCGACAGGACTCCGGCAAACACCGGACGGTCGACAAAAAATCTGGAGAAATTCATTTCAAAGCCCTCTCCGGGATGAAATCGGGATGCAACGACCCGCTCCGGCGGTTGGGAAGCCGCCGGTGGATCAGGTCGTTTCGGAATTTCCGCGGAGCGCCGAGACGCTCCGCATGCTTCGGCTTACTGAGCCGTCGCCACTTTTTCTTCCGCCTGCGGCGCAACCACTGCGCCGGGACGAATACGCTGCAGTCCGTTGACGACGATCTTGTCGCCGACAACAAGACCGCTTTCGACGATGCGCTGGCCATCCGCTATCGGACCAAGCTGCACCGGCCGGTAGCTGACCTTGTTTTCGGCATCGACGACGAACACGAACTTCTTGTCCTGGTCGGTGCCGATTGCACGGTCGCTGACCAGGATTTTGTTTTCGGCCTTCGGCTCGCCCATGCGGACGCGAACGAACTGGCCTGGGATCAGCTTGCCGCCGGGATTGTCGAAGACGGCGCGAACGCCGATCGTACCGCTGGCCGCGTCAACCTGGTTGTCGATCAGCTGCAGCTTGCCCTTGATCGGCGTGCCCTGATCGGCGAGCGTACCAACCTCGACCGGGATCTGCTCGACAGCGGGAACGGCGCCATCGCCAGCCGGCAACTCGGCGAGCGCCTTGGTGACCATCTCCTCGCTGGCGTTGAAGCTGGCATAGATCGGATCGACCGACACCAGCGTCGTCAGGGCGGGAGATGAACTGCCTTCGGCAACAAGATTACCGACGGTAATCTCGATCTTGCCGACGCGGCCGGCGACCGGCGCGCGGACCTCGGTGTAGCCGAGCTCAAGCTGGGCCGAGCGAAGAGCAGCCTGTGCGGTGCGAAGACCGGCCTGAGCCTCGGTGAAGGCATTCTGCCGTTGGTCGAAATCGCTCTGCGAAATCGTCTTGTTGTCGGAAAGCCTGCGGCCACGCTCCAGCTCGATCTGAGCAAGATTGACCTTGGCCTCGGCCGAGGCAGTCTGTCCTTCAGCCTGCGAAACCGCCGCCTGGTAGGGCTCCGGATCGATGGTGAAGAGCAGATCGCCGGCCTTTACCAGCGCGCCTTCGCGGAAGTGCACGGACTGGACAGCGCCGGCCACACGTGAACGGACCTGCACGCGGTCGACGGCTTCAAGCCGTCCCGAGAACTCCTGCCATGTCGTGACGTCACGGCCGGCGACGACGGCCACCGTCACCGGCACAGCGGGAGCCTGCGCAGGTGCGGAAGCCGCCGTGGCAGTCGTGCTCATCGGCAGTTCGAAAAACATGGCTGCGGCCGAAACGGACGCAACAAGTCCCAAGCCGGCGCCCACAAGGGCCCAGCGCTTCTTACTGGACGTCATTGGTACTCTCCTTACGGCCCTCTCTCAGTGGCCGAATTCAATCAGTTCGTCTTCAATGCAATAGGTTGGCTGCTAATATCCCGAACGAAGCTTTCGAATTGGTCCGTGATCGTCTGTTGCCAATTCGGTGCCTGTTCGCATTTCCCGCCATAAAGCATCGGCCAGCCTGCCCCGGCGGGAAGGACATTCCGGCGAACTGGCACACCAGCCTGTTTGAGGCGATCGGCGTAACCGAGCGTCTCGTCGCGAAGCGGATCATCCTCCGCCGTCAGAACGAGTGCCGGCGCGACCCCCGAAATGCGGGAACACAGACACGGCGCGGCATAGGGATGACAGCCGCCGCCGCTGAGATATTGGCTCCAGCCCTCGGCCCAGCGCTGACGCATGCCTATGCCATCCGCCTTGCGGATCGACGACGTGCCCATGAAAGGATCAAGCAGCGGCGAAATCAGAACCTGGCCATTGAGCGCATCCGCAAAATGGTCGCGCGCCTTGAAGGCGACGCCGGCAGCAATATTGCCGCCCGCCTCTTCGCCAGCCACGATCAGCAGCGAATTGCGGTCGCCAATACCGGACGCGCGCTTGTTGGCGAGATAGGAAAAGATCGAGTAACCCACTTCGAGCGGCTTAGGAAAGACGTTGCCAAGCGGCGCATTATAGTCAGGTACAGCGACAATCGCGCCAGCCTTCGCCAGGCTTTCGGCAACCACGCTGTCCTTGACGCCCGACTGCAGAAATGCGCCGCCGTGGAAAAACAGTACGATGGGTGAACCCTTGCCGAACTCGGCACCCTGATAGACGCGCGCGGAAACGGGCCCGGTGGCCACCTTCTCCAACACTATGTCTTTCACATGCACCGCCATGGCTCCGGCTCGCGTTTGACCCACATAACGTATTGCGAGCCGAGATGGCTTGCAATTTGTGAAGAAAAGATATTGTTATTCCATTGTCGGAATAAGAAGCCATAGAGCGATTACACTGTTCCGAATTTCGAACAATACCGCAGTGCAATCTGCTTAGGTGATTTTCCGATGGACCAGCTCTCGGCAATGCGCGCCTTCATCCGCGTCGTAGAGACGGGCAATTTCACACGGGCCGCCGACACGCTCGCCATGCCCAAGGCGACGGTGACCAATCTCATTCAGGGGCTTGAAGCACATCTGCATACCAAACTTCTCAATCGCACCACACGACGCGTCATGGTGACGACCGACGGCGCGCTCTACTACGAGCGGGCGGCGCAGATCGTCTCCGAGCTCGAGGAACTCGACGGCAGCCTTTCGAACTCGCAAGGCCTGCCGACCGGCCGCTTGCGCGTCGAAATGGCCGGCGCTTTCGCCGACTGGATTGTCGTCCCGGCGCTTTGCGATTTTTACCAGAAGTATCCAGACATCAGGGTAGACCTGGGTGTGGGCGACCGCACCGTCGACTACCTCGCGGAGAACGTCGACTGCGCGCTTCGCGCCGGCACGCCGGCCGACCAGTCGCTGATCGCAAGACGTGTCTCGGAGGTCGAAATGCTCACCTGCGCGGCACCGCTCTACATCGAGAAATTCGGCATTCCGACTCGCCCCGAGGAGCTGGAAAACGACCATTATTCAGTGAGTTACTTCCGCGCTCAGACGAACCGGACACTTCCCTTCGAATTCCGCAAGGACAATGAGGAACTGGAGATCAATCCGCGCTACCTGCTGTCGGTCAATGACAGCCGAACCTTCGTCAATGCGGCGCTGAACGGGCTCGGTATTGCCCAACTGCCGCGCTTCATGATCCGCGATGCGCTGGCCAAGGGCGACCTGGTGGAGATCTTGCCGGAATGGAGCCGCGAACCGCTGCCGCTCTATATCGTCTATCCGCCGAACCGCCACCTCAGCAACAAGGTCCGTGTCTTCGTCGACTGGCTGGTGAAATTGCTCTCGGATGCCAAGCTGAATGATGCCTGACGCAATTGCGGCCCGGAAGGAGTCCCTTCGACGGGCCGCAACAGTCGATCATCGAATTCCTTTCAGACCCTGCCGCGTCACCAGGGAAATGGCTCGGCCGGTATCTGAGGTGGCGCCCGAGTTGGAGGTCTTCCCAGTCGCCTTTACGCAAATAATATAAGCCTGCTTTTTGCCGTTTGTTAAGTACTGATTTATGCACAGCAGGTTCGCAAAACCGGAACAATGGCCGGTATCACGGTTTAGTGAACGGCCGGTTTGAGAAGATCCTCCATGCCGATCCGCCGGAACATTTCGGCGCGGACCCGATCAGCGACGCCAACGACGATCTCGGCACCGTCCTCTGACGGATCGATATGTGTACGGAACCGACGCGTGCCGAACGGCATGAGGATAGCCTCGGCGTTGCCATCGCAACCGTGCCCGCATCGGCATCGGCGGCGGCGGGCCAAACCCGCCGCGGGAGCCGGAGATCAGATGATGCCACCGTTGGCACGCAACACCTGGCCGTTGATCCAGGCGCCGTCGGGACCTGCAAGGAACGAGACGGAGGCGGCGATATCTTCGGGCGTGCCCAGGCGCTCCAGCGGGTTCATCTTGGCCATGCGGGCGATCAGTTCCTCCGATTTCCCATCAAGGAAAAGGTCGGTTGCTGTCGGCCCGGGAGCCACGGCGTTGACGGTGATGTTACGGCCGCGCATTTCCTTCGACATGATCGCCGTCAGGGCTTCGACGGCGGCCTTGGTCGCGGCGTAGACGCCGTAAGTTTCCAGCTTCAGGCCGACGATACTCGTTGACAGATTGATGATGCGACCGCCGTTGCGGAGGCGCTTTGCGGCTTCGCGCAATGTATTGAACGTGCCCTTCAGGTTCACGCTGACATGGCGATCGAAATGGGCATCGTCAGCATCGGCAATCGACGAAAGCTGCATGATACCGGCATTGTTGACGAGCACATCGATGCCGCCGAAGGCTGCTTCTGCCGCATCGAACATCCGGCTGACAGCCTCGGCATTGCTGACGTCGGCCTGCGCCGTCAGAGCCTTGCCGCCGTCGCGCTCGATCGTCTGCACAAGCTCCTCGGCGAGTGCGACGTTTCCTGAGTAGTTGACGACGACGGTGAAACCGTCTCTGGCCAGACGCTCCGCGATTGCGGCGCCGATGCCTCTCGATGCACCAGTAACCAGCGCAACCTTGTTCTCATTGCCCATTGCCTCTCTCCTTCTTTCGTTTTGCTCAGCACGTTTCTGATGGGGAGAAGATGCCGCTTTTCAGTTTGCGGATAATCAATCACTATCTGGCATCACTATCCGAATAATGCGAACAAATAAGATGGACAGATTCGATGCCATGCGGGTCTTCTCCCGCATCGTGGAGCGCCGGAGCTTCACACTTGCCGCAGAGGACATCGGCCTGCCGCGCTCCACGGTGACGGATGCCGTCAAACAACTCGAAGCACGCCTCGGCGTGCGGCTGCTGCAGCGGACCACGCGCCATGTCAGCCCGACACTGGACGGCGAAGCCTATTACCAACGCTGCCTTTCGATCCTCGCCGACATCGAAGACGCGGAAGGCGCCTTTGCCGACGCCATGCCGAAAGGCATACTGCGTGTGGACGTGCATGGCACGCTTGCCCGGCATTTTGTGCTGCCGAGCCTTCCGCATTTCCTCGAAACTTATCCTGATATCGAGTTCTACATGAGCGAAGGCGACCGGCTGGTCGACCTCGTTCGCGAGGGCATCGATTGCGTGTTACGCGTCGGCACGCCCCAGGACAGCGACATGGTAGCAAGACGCGTCGCAATGTTGGAGGAAGTTACCCTTGCAGCTCCCGCCTATGTCGAGAAACACGGCCTCCCCGAACATCCGGACAGGCTCGATGGCCACCGCATGGTCGGTTTCCGCTCGACGGCGACGGGCGGCGTGCTACCACTGGAATTCATCGTCGGCGGCAGCATCCGTAATGTCACCCTGCCCGCGACGGTGACGGTGAACGCCGCCGAGAGCTTCATGTCGGCTGCCAGGCTCGGCCTCGGCTTGATACAGGTGCCACGTTATCACGCCGAAGCGGATCTCGCGGCCGGCACGCTCATTCACGTCCTGCCGGATTTCCCGCTGACCGAAACACCGGTCTCCCTGCTCTATCCGCCCAACCGGCAGCTCTCGCCCCGCGTTCGCGTTTTCATCGACTGGCTGGTGAAGGTCTTTGCTCGACAATCCTAGCGAAAAGCGTTTCACTTACAGTGACTGTCAGAGCTGGAGAATTTTCATGACCATCACAGACGTCACCGTGCATCCGAAGGACGGCTGTTTTGTCGTCATCTTCACGGATCAGTCCGGCAACAACATATCGGTCACGCTCTATGCCGCCGCCTCTCCCGGGCTAACGAGCGATAATGCGATTACCCGCGCGAGGGCGTTGCTCGCAACAACACTGCAGAGTTCGCAAGCCGATGGCACACGCGGCAAGGATGCCGCGCTTCTCGAAGAAGAACTGGAAGAAGGCCTCGAGGATACTTTTCCGGCAAGCGATCCCGTCTCGGTGACCGGATCCTCCATTTCTGCTCATGACCCAAAGGTCGGTCATTAGTGCCTCATGGACCGGAAGCCTGAAACAGATGACACATGGCGTCGGTGCGATCGGCGCCACTCCCCTCGCCGGCCCTGATCTCACGCGCTTTTTCGAGCGCGATGCGATTGCCGTCGCCCAGGATCTGCTGGGCTCCCATCTGCGCGTCGACGATGTCGGCGGCCGCATAACCGAGACTGAAGCCTACTTCCCTGACGACGAAGCCTCGCACGCCTTCCGCGGTCCCACGCCGCGCAACCGCGCCATGTTCGGTCGACCTGGCAATGTCTACATTTATCGCATCTACGGGATACACTGGTGCCTGAATTTCGTGTGCACCCCCGGCGCGGCCGTGCTGATCCGCGCAATCGAGCCGGAAGCCGGCATCGCGACGATGATCGAACGCCGCAGCAACCATGCGCTGACGCAGCTCTGCAGCGGCCCCGGCAAGCTCTGCCAAGCGCTCGGCGTCGATCTCTCCCTGAACGACAGGTTGCTCGACCGGTCGCCCTTCTCGATCGCTCCTTCGGCTCCCGTCGAAATTGTCGCCGGCCAGCGGATCGGCATAACGAAAAATGCCGAAGCGCCATGGCGCTTCGGCATCTCAGGATCTCGCTATCTCAGCAAACCGTTCCGCTGAGGCTCATTCCATGACGGCGCTGTGATCCATGGCAGGTGCCACTTTCGGCTTGCGCAGCAGCAGCGCGAGCGGAATGACCGCCAGCGACATGAGCATCAGCAGCTTGAAGTCGTCTATATAGGCGATGATCGTCGACTGCAGGGTGATCACTTCGTTGAGAGCCGCACGACCGGCCGCAGTCAGCGGATTCAGCCCCTGTGCCGCCGTCGCCTCGAAGGCCCGGTTGAACGGCGTCACATAGGCAGCGATGCTCTCGTGGTTCACCTGGGCGTTCTCGACGAGAAGCGCCGAAACGATCGAAATGCCGACGCTCGAGCCGATGTTGCGCGACAGGTTGTAGAGGCCGGTGCCGTCGCCGCGCATGTGGGCGGGCAGCGTCGAAAAGGCGATCGTCGTCAGCGGCACGAACAGGAAGCCGAGCCCGGCGCCCTGAATGAAGCCGACGGACACGATCGTCCACTGCGAGACATCGGGCGTCCAACCGGTCATGTCATACATCGCCCAGGCCGTCAGCCCGAGTCCGGTCACCAAGAGCAGCCGCGAGTCAACTTTCCCGATCAGCTTGCCGACGATAAACATGCAAAGCATCGTGCCGAGCCCACGCGGCCCCATGACGATGCCCGCGGTGATGACGGGATATCCCATCAGCGTCTGCAGATAGGGCGTCATCAGCGCCAGCGAGGCGAGGTAGGTGATGCCGATCACGAAGATGAAGAGCATGCTCACCGAGAAGTTCCGATCGAGGAACAGCTTCGGATTCACGAACGACTTTTCGGCAGTCAGCGTATGCACGATCAACAGATAGAAGGCAGCGGCACAGACGATCGCCTCGATCATGATCTCGCCGGACGCGAACCAGTTCAGCTGTTCGCCGCGATCGAGAAAGAGCTGCAGCGACGCGATGCCGAGACTCATCATCCCGAACCCGAACCAGTCGAGCTTCGCCAGCGCATCGAGCTTCGTCTCCGTGACGTAGATCACGATGCCGGCAAACGCCAGCGCGCCGATCGGCACGTTGATGTAGAACACCCAACGCCAGCTGATATTATCGGTCAGCCAGCCGCCGATGACGGGTCCCAGGACCGGCCCGACCATGACCGAGACGCCAAATAAGGCCATGGCCGAGCCTCGCTCCTCAGCAGTGTAAATGTCGAGGAGGATGCCCTGAGAGAGGGGAACCAGAGACGCGCCGAACAGGCCCTGCAACAGGCGGAAGGCAACAATCTGGTTCAGCGATTGCGCAAGGCCGCAAAGAACGGAAGCCGCGACGAAGCCGGCGATTGCCGCCAAAAGCACCCGCTTGCGACCGAACTTGGCGGCCAGAAAGCCTGATGGCGGCGTCATGATCGCGGCCGCCACGATGTAGGAGGTCAGGACCCAGTTGATCTGGTCGGCGCTCGCCGAGACGCTGCCCTGGATATAGGGCAGCGCGACGTTGGCGATCGTCGTGTCCAGCGCCTGCATGATCACTGCCAGGATGACGCAAGCCGTGATCGCGCCCCTGTTGGCAACCAGGGTGGCCGGTGATGATGCAGCGTTACTCATGGTCCTTGCCGCCAGAGCGGCCCAAAAGCTTGGAAACGAAATCCGGAAGGCCACGGGCGCGGCCCGTATCGACATCGACGACCGTGCTCATGCCGACACGAAGCGGCGGCTTACCTGCCGCGTGATCGATGCTGACGCGCATCGGAATGCGCTGCACGACCTTGACCCAGTTGCCCGTCGTGTTCTGCGCCGGCAGCAGCGAGAAGCTGGAGCCGGAGGCCGGGCTGATGCTCTCGACCTTGCCCTTCCACTCCACGCCCGGATAGGTGTCGACATAGATCGTCACCGGCTGGCCCGGCTTCACATAGGTCAGTTCCGTTTCCTTCGGGCTCGCGGAAATCCAGAGGTTATTGTCCGAAACCAGCGAGAAGGCCTGCGTGGACGCCTGCAGGTAGGAGCCCGGCTGCAGCGAGTTGACGTTCGTCACGATACCATGGAACGGCGCCTTGACGACGCTGTGGTCGAGTTCGCGCTGTGCGTCGTCCACCTTCGCCTTGGCTTCGAGATAGAGCGGGTTCTGCTCAACCGGCTGATCGGCATTGCCGCCGAGCTGGGCCAATGTTGCTGCCGCTTCGGCCTTTGCGACGGCGACCTTCTGATGGCCCGCATCGAGATTGTGCTTGGCCTGATCATAAGCAGTGCGCGTCGCGGCCGAGCTGTTCAGCAGGTTCTGCTGACGGTCGAATTCGGTCTGATAGTACGGAATATCAGCTTCGGCCTGCGTGATCTCGGCAAGCGACTGCTGATAGCTGGCCTTCAGATTGAGGATCTGGTTTCGGACGGCGCCGAGCTGCGCCTCCGCACCGTCGAGAGCAATCTTGAAGGAATCCTGCCGCAGGCTGAAGAGCACCTGGCCCTTCTTCACGGCTTCGTTCTCATGCACGTTAATCTGGTCGACGATACCGGAAACGTCTGTCGTCAGCCCCACCATGTCAGCCTGGATATAGGCATTGTCGGTCGACATGATCTGTCCGCCATTGACGTAGTAGTAGCCGCCAACGACGAGCGCGACGGGCAGCAGCGTGAACAGAACGGGGCGCGTGAGACTGCGCCGGCGGCGGACCTGAGTGCCGCCAGGCGCAGCCACAGCAGTAGCGGGCGCTGAATTGGATGAAGGCGCCTCGGCTACCGGTTCCTCACGAGGAGAAACATCCTTTTCTTCAACTGGGTTCTTGGCATTTGCGTCTGTAACGACGCGCAGGGAGGACTTCTCAGCCATGTTTTGTCTCATTCTCGGCTACCGGGGATCGGCAGGCCTGCACCAGGTTCGTCTTCATTTCGGTTAGAATGTCGAACAGCTGATCGCGCTGCTCGGAAGGGATGCCGGCGAATGCCTCGCCGCGTGTCAGGTCACCAAGCTCGCGCATCTCGGCCAGAAGCGGATGGGCTTCCTCGCGCACATAGAGAAGCCAGATACGGCGATCGGTCGGATGCTGCCGGCGCTCGATGAGACCGCGATCGGCGAGTTTGTCGAGAATGCGGACAAGCGTGATCGGCTCGATTTCCAGGATCTCGGCAAGTCCGCTCTGGTGGATCCCCTCATTGCTGCGCAGATAAGCCAGTGTCTGCCACTGCGACCGCGTCAGCCCAAGGCAGCGCGCACGCTGCTCAAACCGCTTGCGAAGCAGCCGTGCGACGTCGTGCAATAGGAAGCCGAGGGTAGGATTGCTGTTCATGGAAGCCAGTGCCGATAATTAATAAGCACACTTATAATACGCTCAGATATATTAAGCGTGTGCATAGCACAATAGGCGCTTCTCCAGATTCCGCATCTGCGGCCAAAATGCCGCATGAGAATACGCGCAGAGATTTCTGAGGGCTTTCGCAAATTGCAACCGTGTGGCATTTGCAATTTCGAGCGGCAGCCGTTTAAAGTAGAAATCCAGAGGGTTACCGGCGGCCGACCCATTTTTCTCGATGGTAGGGCCGGAACGCGGCCGAACGCGGTGATCGTGAATTTACAATGGCATAGGTGAATGAGGGCAGAGCCTTTGTTCAGAGACATCAAGACATGAATCGCATCACATCAGCATAAGCGACGGCAGCGTTTGCGGCCGTCCGGATAAGGAAACCGCCATGCCTTCCTCCCTTCGACGACTGCTGACTATTGGCACCCTGACTTTCCTGCCGTTCGCTTCGGCGGTGGCGCAGCAGCCAGGCTCTCCCCCTCCCGTCTCTGTCGCCAAACCTGTCGTGCGCGATGTCGTCGACAACGATGAGTTCATTGGACGCTTCGAGCCGGTCGATCAGGTATCGGTGCGCTCGCGCATTGGCGGCTACCTTCAGGAGGTTCACTTCACCGACGGCGCGCTCGTCAAGCAGGGTGACCTGCTCTTCGTCATCGACCAGAGGCCATTCGTCACTGCCCTGAACGAGGCGAATGCGGCACTGGAGGTGGCCAAGTCGACGCTCGTCTATGCCGAAGCGCAATTCAAGCGGGCCGAGAGCCTTGCGACGAGTGGTAGCCAGTCGATATCGATCCTTGACGACCGCCGGCGCGAATGGGTTTCGGCACAGGCAAACGTCCGTGGAGCGCAAGCAACGGCCGATCGCGCGGCACTCGACCTCGAATATACTAAGATCACAGCGCCGATCAGCGGCCGCATCGACCGCCGGCTGATCTCCGTCGGCAACCTTGTTCAGGCTGACCAATCGATTCTGACGACCATTGTCTCGGTGGATCCCATCGACTTCTATTTCGACGTCGATGAACGCCGCCTTCTCAACTTCGCGCAGACTGCCCGCGACCGCGGGGTCGATCTGCAGCAAGGCGGTGGCGGCGTGGAGGTCGAGGTCAGGATCACGGATTCGACCGAGAAGCCATTCAAGGGCAAGCTGGACTTCGCTGAAAACAGGATCGACAGCGAGACCGGCACGAAGCGCATACGCGCGCGCTTCGACAATCCGAACTATGTGCTCCAGCCGGGGCTGTTCGGTCGCGTTTCTGTCGAGGCGTCAAATGTTTACAAGGCGATCCTTGTCCCCGACGAAGCAATCGGGTCCGACCAGAACCAGCGCGTCGTCTATGTCGTCGGAGAGGATGGGACGGTCACTGCAAAGCCCGTCCGCCCGGGCCCGCGCCTCTACGGCTATCGCGTCATCCGCGAGGGCATGGACGGCAACGAGACGATCGTCATCAATGGCCTGCTGCGAGCCCGCCCCGGCTCCAAGGTCACGCCGCAGGTCGTCGAGCTACCGCAAAGCCGCGAGGAGATTGCGCCAGAAGCCGCCGGCCTGGAGCTCAGCCGATGAGATTTGCACACTTCTTCGTCGACCGCCCGATCTTCGCGTCGGTGCTCTCTATTGTGCTGCTGATTGTCGGCGGCATTGCCTATTTCCAGTTGCCCGTGGCGCAATACCCGGAGATTGCACCGCCGACCATCGTCATCCGCACCTCCTATCCCGGCGCTGACGCCGAGACGATCGCCAACACCGTGGCGACGCCGATCGAGCAAGAGGTCAACGGCGTCGAGGACATGCTCTACATGTCTTCCTATTCGACGGCCGATGGCTCCATGGCGCTGACCGTGACTTTCAAGCTCGGTACGGACCTCGACAAGGCACAAGTGCTTGTCCAGAACCGCGTTGCCATCGCCGAGCCACGCCTTCCCGAAGAAGTGCGGCGCATTGGCATCACGACGGCAAAAAGCTCGCCCGACCTGATGATGGTGGTGCATCTGCTGTCGCCGAATTCCCGATACGACCAACTTTATGTCTCCAACTACGCACGCACCCGTATCCGCGACACCCTGGTTCGTCTTGACGGTGTTGGCGACGTCATCCTGTTCGGTGAACGCGAGTATTCGCTGCGCATCTGGCTCGACCCGCAGAAACTGTCGGCTTATGGCATGACCGCCAGCGATGTCGTCGACGCGCTGCGCGAACAAAACGTGCAGGTCTCCGGCGGCTCGATCGGCGGGCCGCCGGCCGCCGGCACCAACGCCTTCCAATATACGGTGACGACGCAAGGACGTTTTTCGGATGCCCGACAGTTCCGATACGTCATCGTCAAAGCGACCTCCGAGGGGCGTCTCGTCCAGTTGCAGGATATCGCCCGCATCGAACTCGGCGCCAAGGACTATGTCACCAATAGCTATCTGAACGGCAAGCCGGCGGTCGCGCTCGGCATTTTCGCGCGTCCCGGCACCAACGCGCTTGCAGCCGCGGCCGAAATCAAGAAGACGATGGACACAGTCGCCCAGGATTTCCCGCAGGGCCTTAGCTACGACATCGTCTACAACCCGACCGAATTCATCGCGGAGTCGATCAACGAGGTCTACAAGACGATCGCTGAAGCCGCCCTCCTCGTCGCCATCGTGGTTCTCATCTTCCTACAGTCGTGGCGAACGGCAATCATCCCCATCGTTGCCATCCCGGTCTCGCTGATCGGCACCTTCGCGTTTCTGCTTGCCTTCGGGTTTTCGCTCAACATGTTGACGCTGTTTGGCCTCGTACTGGCGATCGGCATCGTCGTCGACGACGCCATCGTCGTGGTCGAAAATGTCGAGCGCAACCTGGCAAAGGGAATGACGCCGCGAGCGGCGGCGCATGTGACGATGAACGAAGTCGGAACGGCAGTCGTCGCCATCTCTCTCGTGCTGATCGCCGTGTTTGTCCCAACGGCCTTTATCCCCGGCATATCAGGCCAGTTTTATCGTCAGTTCGCCGTGACGATCGCGGTCGCAACCGCGATCTCGGCATTGAATTCCCTGACCCTCTCGCCAGCGCTCGCAGCACTGGTGCTCAAGCCACACGAGGAGCACGAGAAGCGGCGCAATCCGATCGCGCGTTTCGGAAGCGCGCTTGCGAATGGATTCAACAATGGGTTCGACAGGCTCAGTGCCGGCTATTCATGGATCGTCCGTCATACGGTGCAGACAGTCGCAGCACTCTGCGTCGCACTGCTGATCTTTGTCGGCCTGCTCGGCGCCACATACTATATGAGCAGGATCGTTCCCGGCGGCTTCGTCCCGGTCATGGACCAGGGGTACGCCATCGTCGTCGTGCAACTCCCTGACGGTGCAGCGCTTTCACGCACCGACGCGGTCGTCGAGCGCGCTTCGGAGATCATCCGCAACACGCCTGGCGTCAAGAATGCTGTTGCCTTCTCGGGCTTCAGCGGCGCAACGTTTACCAACGCTTCTAACGCCGGCGTGGTCTTTGCCGCCTTCGACACCTTCGAAAATCGTTTGGAGCATGGCGAGACGGCCACGAAGATCATCGGCCAGCTCTATGGGAGCCTGCAGGCGATCCAGGAAGCCTTCATCATCGCCATTCCGCCGCCGCCGATCTCCGGCATCGGCAATGCCGGCGGCTTCAAGATCCAGCTGATGGATCGCGAGAGCTCCGATATGCGCCGCGTCCTCGGCGTTGCCTATCAGCTGATGGGCATGGCGAACCAGACCGAGGGTCTGACGGGTGTCTTCACGACGTTTTCCGCCAACAGTCCACAATATTTCCTCGAAATCGACCGCGACAAGGCGCGCACGCTGAACGTACCGATCACCAACATATTCGACACGCTGTCGATCAATCTCGGCACATCCTATGTCAACGATTTCAATGCCTTCGGGCGTGTCTACCAAGTGCGCGCGCAAGCCGACCAGCAGTATCGCGTCGAGCGTGACGACATCCTCGCCCTCAAGGTAAGATCTGCGACGGGTGCACTCGTCCCGCTTGGCACGCTGGTCGACATCCGTGATACCAGCGGCCCATCCCTCGTCCAGCATTACAATATGTATGTGTCCGTCCCCGTGCAGGGTAATGCCGCCCCTGGCGTTTCGACGGGCACTGCACTCGACAAGATGGAAGGCCTCGCCAAGCAGATCCTGCCGGCAGGAACGACCTTCGAGTGGACGGAAATCGCCTTCCAGGAGAGGAACACCGGCAATACCGCAATCTACATCTTCGCCCTGTCGGTGGTCTTCGTGTTCCTGGCCCTGTCGGCGCAATATGAAAGCTGGGTTCTGCCGCTAGCCATCATCCTCATCGTCCCCCTTGCGATCCTGGGAGCCTTGCTTGGGGTCCATCTGCGCGGAATGGACAACAACATCCTGACGCAGATCGGCTTGATCGTTCTGATCGGGCTGGCGGCCAAGAACGCCATCCTGATCGTAGAATTCGCGAGACAGGCACAGGACGAAGGCAAGTCGGCAACCGAGGCCGCCATCGAGGCCAGTCACCTGCGGCTGCGGCCGATTCTGATGACGGCCTTCGCGTTCATCTTCGGTGTCGTGCCGCTAATGATCGCCACCGGCCCCGGCGCCGAAATGCGCCAATCGCTCGGAACGGCCGTTTTCTCAGGGATGCTCGGCGTAACGATTTTCGGCCTGTTCCTGACACCCGTCTTTTACGTCGTGTTGCGCGGGCGCCGGCGAAAGCCTGTTGCGCAGGCCGAGCCCGCCCCGCCCTCCGAGGAGGCTGCCACTGAGACTTCTTCATGAAGGGCGCCGCTCGACCGCGCTCGGTTTGAACAGGTCTGACGAAAGGATCTTCCGGAGCGGCTTTTCGACAAACTCGTAGGCTGCCGTTCCGAGGATCGTGCCGCCAATGACGGCAATTACGATCGTCGGCGTTGCCGACAGCCCGGCCGCGCCGGCAGCCTTGACGATCACGGAGATTGCCAGCGTGTGCCAGAGGTATATCGAATAGGATGCATCGCCGAGATAGGTGAGAAGCGGTACGCGGCCAATGCTGCCGTCCGCCTCGAGCGACACCATGCCGTAGACCAAAGCGATGGCCAGCGGCCCACAGATCGTTTCATTGAAATCGGCTTCGATCAGAAAGATCATGGCGAAGCCGACGAGTGATGCGCCAACGAATGCAAGGCCGAGACTGGTGCCTGCAATCCAGCGCCGGATCCACAATTCGGCGAGCAGCACTCCCCCGAGGAATTCGAGGATGATCGACCGGGTATAGGTGTTCAGCACGGGCGATGCAGGCTTGAACACCAGGCCGATCAGGAAGAAGCTCCCGAAAATGGCCGTCAGATAGACCAGTCTCCAGCGACGCGGCAGGAAGAGCGCGCCGGCAAACAGTATGTAGAAGAACATCTCGAAATTCAGCGTCCAGCCTTGGACGAGGACCGGCCAGATCTCGCCAGTGCTCGGCGAGTGGGCAGGAATGAAGAAAAGCGAGGACAAGATATGGGCGCCGGTCAGCTTCAGGTTTGGAAACAGACCGACGAGGGCGCCGGCGATCATCACGCTCGTGACCAGCCAGTAGGAAGGCGCAATGCGGCGAATGCGATCAAGCAGGAACCCCTGTGGCGTCATTGGGCGGCGGTCGCTGATGACCCACATGATGAAACCGCTGATGACGAAGAAAACATCGACGCCGGCGGCACCAATGGCGAAATGCTCACCGGTTCTTTCGGCCGCGTGGAAGACCACGACGGCAAGTGCCGCGAAGGCGCGCAGATATTGGATGCCGTAAAGTGTCTTCATCCGTTTCCTCGGAGAACCGGACCAAGCCCGGTCGAAAATGCAATGACATTATTGAGGGAGAGGCTCAGGCGACGCGTGCTGTTGCCATGAGCTCACCGCTGGTTGGCGGCGCGCTGTCGCCAGCTTTCCGGCGGCGAAATAGAAAAGAAACGTCCCGACGTTGTACGGTGTCAGAATATCGATCTCGACGAAGGAGCGGATCGTCAGCAGCACGGCGATCGAGAACAGCAGATAGGATTCGTCGTTCCTGAAATCCTCGATGACGCGGCGCAAGTGCCCCCACAAAATCCGCAACAGCATTCCTGCAAGAACGACCACGCCCGCGAGGCCCAGCTCGACGGCCGTTTCGATGTAGGTGTTGTGGAAGTGGAAGCCGCTCCGCGATCCGATGAAGAACTCTTCCCACAGGCGCTCCGGCTCCGAGAAGCCCTGAACCCAATAGGCCTGGTAGCCGATGCCGAAGACCGGATTCTGCTTTGCCGCCTCGATCCCCTGCTGCCAGAGATAGGTACGCCCGGTCAGCGTGGAATCCTTGCCGAAGATGCCGAGAACGGCATCGACCGCGCCGAGATAGACGCCAGCAACGGCGAGAATGATGACGGCGACGCCACCGCCGACGACCAGCAGCTTGCGGTGGTCGGGGGTCAGTGCGAGCACGACACGCAGCCCCATCATGAGGGCAATCACGACGGCAGTCGTCAAAACGGACGTCGCAGACTGGCAGGCGATGAGGCAGTAGGCCGATAGCAGCCCGACTATTCCCGACGCCGCCATCCAGAGGCGTCTCTCACCGAAGATAAAGACGGCCGCGAAGGAAACGATCAACCCAAGCGACGCATAGAAGCCAAGCTGGTTCTTCGAGGCGAAGGCCCCAACGAAACTGAAGGTGCCGTCCAGGGGATCGTACTCGTAGTAGCCGAACAGCAGCGAATAGACGAGAACGATCCCCACACCGGCGATCATGCCCACCGTCAGGCTTCTGACGTCCACCACGCGGACTGCAATCAGGGCACAGATGACCTGAGTCAGGTACTGGATGCTGGCACGCAGCGAAATGCTCGGAACCGCCGACCAGAAGACCGACAGGAAGGCAAGTGCTGCGAAGGCATAGATCCAGAGATAGTGACCATGGCTGCCGAGCACCTTCTTGTAGTCCACGGCAATCAGCGGCAACCAGAGCGCATAGTAAAGCAGGATCGCCACCTGCCCGAACTTAATCGAGTAGGCGAAGCAAAAAAGTGACAGCGCCACGGCAGGGATGGCGAAATTCGCATTCCTGCCTGGCTGAATGAGCACAGATTTTGCGATCCGCATTGCGGCCTCGTTATCTCATTGCCAATCCGGCGGTGACCTTGATCAGGTCGCCGGGCTGCAGTGCCGTATTCTCCTGAACCGGAATCTCCTTCGCCTTGCCGTCGACATCGCGGACGATCGAGTAGGCGATGCTCGCAGCCCCGGTGCTGGTGTCAAAACGGGCGGCATCGGTGGATTGCGTCAATGCCTCCGCCATCAGCGAATTGCTGGTTTCGAGCTTAAGATGGAGTTCGTCTAGTTGAGCTTCGGCATTCTGAAGTTCCTGGGCAAGCTGCGCATCCCAGTCGTTCCGAAGCGTGATCTCGTCCTGATCGGCCTTGCTGATATCCTGCTTGGCCTTCAGCGAATTTGTGTCGATATCGAGAAGCGTCGCCTCGGTATCGGCAGCGCGCTGCTCGGCGGCCATCTTGCGGGCGCTGAGTGCCAGACCCTTCTCCGCAAGATCCTCGACCTTGTCGCGGTCCGCGGTCGCAAGCTGCAATTGCCGAGTCTGCGTTTCGCTCTTTTTGGCGAGGGTCTCGACCTCGCTTTGCAGCAGTTGCTTGAGGTCAGCAAGAGCCTGAAGCTGCAGCGTCAGCCGCTTCTTGCGCGTGTTCATGAGAGCCGTTTCGCTGTCAAGCAGGGGCTTCGCCTCCGGCTTGTCTTGCAGCTCCTTCGGCATTTCGATCGTATCCTGGTTCGCGATCTCCGCGCGCAACCGCGCCTGCTTCACCAGCAGGCGTGCACGGTCGGCCATGTAGACGACCGCGTCACCCTTGGCGTTGATGAAGTCGCGGGCGAAGCGTTGCCCGGCGTCCGCGCGGCGCAGGCCACCCGCGAGGCTCACGGCCTTGACGATCGTGAGATTGGGCGCGAACGGATATTCACCGGGCTTTTCAACGTCACCGGAGAGATAGACCGGCCGGAATTCCGACAGTTCCACCGAGGCAGAAGGTCGGTCTTTCAGAGCAAATTGCTTCTGCAGAGCCGAACCGATCTCCTGGGCGATCGCATCCGTCGTCTTGCCTGATGCGGGCATGTCACCGACGAAAGGCAGGGAAATGCTTCCTGAAGGCCCGACCGTATAGTCCCCACTGATAACCGACCAGTCGCGGATGCTGCCATCCGCGGTCTGCCACTCGGCCACCCGAATCCTCAGCTTGTCCATCATTCCGAGACGGTAGTCGTCTGCACTGGCAAGCGATGAGGACGCCAATAAAGCAGCAAGTCCGGCTGCGACAACAATACCGGATCTTAGCGAACGAAATCGTCCGGCCTTGCCGTCAAGAAAGCGTCTTTCCATGAACCTTCCCCGTGTCTCAGCACGACAAGCCGCAAGGCGTTGCCGCGCAGTACTGTTTTGGGTTTTGAGATGCGGCTTAGTAGCTGCCGCGTTGAGCGCATACCGCCGGGATTGTGCGTGCGATGATCACGACATCCCGAACCAGCGACCAGTTTTCGACATAGTGCGTGTCGAAGGCGACGCGGGTGGCGTAAGAAACGTCATTGCGTCCGCTGATCTGCCAGAGGCCTGTCAGGCCAGGGCGAGCTTGCAGATAATAGACGGCCGCATTCTCGTATTTTTCGAGTTCGTCTCGAACAACGGGACGCGGACCGACGACGCTCATTTCGCCGCGGATGATATTGAAGAGCTGGGGCAGCTCATCAAGGCTCAATTTGCGTAGAACGGCACCAACGGCAGTAACCCGGGGGTCATCCTGCAGCTTGCGCGTTTCACGCCACTCTTCCATGGCCTTCGGATTGTTTCGCAGGTGCTCCTGCAGAACCTTGTCACCATTGGTGACCATTGTCCGAAACTTCAGGCAACGGAACTCCTGGCCATTGTGGCCGATGCGGCGATGTCCGTAGAAGATCGGCCCCCTGTCGGAGAGCTTCACAAGCAACATCACCATCAAAAAAAGCGGGCTCAGAAAGATGAGCCCGAGGCAGGCGGCGGACACATCGAATGCCCGTTTTGCGATCCCGCCAGTCGGCGGAAACACGCTCTGATGAACTGCGCCATAAAATGGCGAACTGTCCGATCTCGTCGCAGACTTCATAGAGGTAACTCCACTTATGTTTGCCGTTTGGTCGGGTAGGCTCAGGCCGCTTAGCTGGCCCTGACGAATTCGAAGTGTATGAGGTGATTTTGTTTTTTTAAGCCACAATTTTACGACTGACGCTTTACGACGTGTTTTTCCGGCCGCCGTTCAGATTTTTTGTTTTTAAGAATCCGCTGAAATAGTCATACAATTCTCTGGCGATCTCGAAATAATCTATGCGTGTACCAATAAAAGTCTGGGCCATTGCTATCGGAGCCAAAGATACTGAAGTCTAGGTCGTTCCGGCATGGTGGGAGCAATTGGTGGTTTGCACTGGCGGCTTCTCGCAAAGCAATGGATTCTATTTGTCGAAAGAGTTCTCTATTGCATTGCACCATCAGTTTTGCACTGCACTAGCAAACCGATTAAAATTAAAAACTTTGTAATAAAAGTTGAACGCACAACCCCTCCAACGCACCCGTTGTGACCGACATTGTGGCACTAATGCTTACGTGTATTGCCAAATTAGGCGCAACCAAAGATCGACGTAATCTTCTTTAATCATCTTTCGCAAAAGCCCGCGAAGGGTGACAGCGCGTGGCATTTTTACCAATAGCCGGAAGAAACCTTTAAGATCGTCGCTGTACTACGCATTTCGCAGGCGCAAAAAACGTCTCCAGACCTTCAGTTGAAACAGGAAGTCCTGTAAAACATTATCCTAGGAAGGATCCCGGTGGCGCTTTCGTCTTCGATAATTGTTCGTTGAAGAAGCTCCGATGGAGGAGGCAACAGATGTATGCACCTCGCGTTATCTTCAGCATGCTCGGCGCATTGGCCGTATTTGCTGTGGCGACGTATTGGCTGAGCGGTTCCCTCGCTGGCACCGCGATCAAGACCGCAATTTGCGCCGTCCTGCTTCAGGCCGGCTACTTTGGCGGCGTGCTTTACCTTGTCTGGAAGGAATCCAGGAGCCGCACGATTCGCCCCGCCGTAAAGCGCGAAGAAGCGGAAAAAATGCCTGTGTCGCCCTTCAAGGGCTCTGAGCCGTTCAATCGCTAAGCATCGCAATTCGTACCGCGGTCGTGCCTGTCCGGCATGGAAGGCATCCTCGCCCCGTAACATCATTTGAACGGCCGCCCGTTGTCCGCCACACTTTGACGTCCTAGTTGTTGAGCGAAAACAACGGAGGCTACGCGTGGCAGAAACGGCAAGCATTTGCGTCATCATCGCAGCCAAGAACGCGGCGGACACGATAGAAACCGCCGTGAGATCGGCGCTTCGGGAGCCCGAAGTGACCGAAGTGGTGGTCGTCGATGACGGCTCCAGCGACGGCACGGCAGGGGCCGCGAGACGTGCGGACGACACCAGCGGAAAGCTGAATGTCGTCAGATTCGATCAGAACAAGGGCCCCTCTGCCGCCCGCAACCACGCCATCGACATCTCTTCGGCACCCCTGATCGCAATCCTCGATGCGGACGACTTCTTCTTCGAGGGCCGCTTTCGCCAGATGCTTGTGGAGGACGACTGGGAGTTCGTTGCCGACAACATCGCCTTTGTCGATGCCGATACAGCAAGCCAGGCGCCCCAGCGCCTACAGCAATTTGCCGCAAGCCCGCTCTTCCTCGACCTGCCCACCTTTGTCGACGGCAACATTTCCAAGCGTGGCGTTCGGCGCGGCGAGATTGGCTTCCTTAAGCCGATCATGCGACGCGCCTTCCTGGACAAGCATGGCCTGCGTTACCGTGAGGAGATGCGGCTTGGAGAGGATTACGACCTCTACATCAGGGCGCTGGCGCTCGGCGCGCGCTACAAGGTGATCCACAGCTGCGGCTACGGGGCGGTCGTGCGCGGAAATTCGCTCAGCGGTCGACACCGCACCGAAGATCTTCGTCGCCTCTACGAGGCCGATCGCGTGCTGCTGGCATCGTCAAGATTGCCGCCTGAGGCCGCCGAGGCTGTGCGTCGGCACGAGCGGCACGTGCGCGGCAAATATGAGCTGCGGCGGTTCCTCGACATCAAATCACAATCGGGCCCACTGGCGGCCATCGCCTATATCGCAACGCATCCAACCGCCTTCCCGCCCATTGCGACGGGCATCCTGATGGACAAGACCGAGCGCCTGCGAAATCCGGGTGGCGTTTCCGTCACCGCGCAAGGCGATGGCTTGCGATATCTTCTGAGCGCCCCAGCCAAGTAGCCGGGTTCGACTATCTGGAAAACTTGGCCGCCGCCAGCTGCAGCGCGCTCTGAAGCAATCGGGGATCGCGTGCCGCCCAGCGTGCGAGCAGCCGGAAATCCGGCTTCTTGCGGCGACGCAGAAGGCCGATCTGGCTCCAGATCGCCTGCTTTCGGGCGGTGTTCTTGTGCTCCTTGATCGTCTCCACCTCCCGCGGTCGGCGAGAGAAGCGGCTCTCCAGCTGGTCGAGCGCCATCCAGGTGATGAACTGCTGCTTGAGAAACTCCGGCGAGGCGTTGTCGACACCGTGGAAGATGTTGATGCCCTCGCCGCGCAGCGCCCCAGGCTCGCCGCAGAGCAGCACCTGTTTCGCGGCGATGATGCAATCGCAAAAGAACAGAACGTCCTCGGCCGCCAAGCGCAGGGCCGCGTCGAAACGAACCTTCTCGAACAGCGGCTGGCCGATGACCATGCAGGACATGTGCAGGAAGGCCCAGTTCTTCAGCATGACGCCCGCGAGGTCAGGCACGTCGAGGATTAGCGGCTTGCTCAGGAGACGCCGCGCCCCCTCCTCTTTCTCGAGAGCGGTGATACCAAAATGGTAGTCGAACTCCTCGCCCCCTTCGATGGACGCCCAGTAGCAGTCGCCACCGAAAGCCTCCATCGCCTTGGCTGCATTGGCCAAATGATCGGGCGTCCAGACATCGTCGGAGTCGAGAAAGGCAACATATCGCGTCGCCTCCGGCACATGATCGAGTCCCGTGTTCCGGGCACCGCCCGGTCCGGCATTCGGCTGGGCGATCACCGTGACACGCGCCCTATCCTCCTCCGACAGCGACGCTAGGTCCGCATCCGGAGAGCGTGGCGACTGGTCGTCGACGACGATGACATCAACATCCTTGAAGCTTTGCGAGAAGACCGACGCCAGGGCGCGGCTGAGAATGCCGTCCTGACGCTGGTAGAAGGGGATGATGATCGTGAAGGTCGCCATACGCTCTCCTTGAGATACGCGAAGTGATGTTTTCCGCCCCTGACGCATCTAGGGGTGAATGAAAGCGCAGCAAGTCTGCTGCACTGCAAAATGATGACGTTCATTTCGGCCGAAGTTTGTCAAAGCGGGTGATCTGAGCGGGTCGTCCCAAACTGTATCGGAACGAAACGGCCGTTCAGTCCCAAGCCGCAATTCGGCCACGATCGGAGCAATTCGTCAGCCTCGCGTTGTAACAATCGTTCACTAGTCAACAAAAACTTTCAGGCCCCGCGGCGCATAAAGAACCCAGAAATTGATGAATATCATCATGTTATGAAATGCACTGCTCACGTTGACGTTGAGCTCGATTCGGCAGACCCCTGCGTAGGCGTTTTCCCATACTGAGCCAGGACAGAACGACTGTTACGAAGTGGGACCGCCGATCACTTTTTGCTGCAGTGCCATATTTTCTTCCGGGAATCCGCCGTAGCTTTCTCGGCGCGGGCTCGAGTCTGCTCTGATTGAAAACGGTCGCAAGGGGAGGTGCGGCCCAAAAGGGGTGACTGATAACGTGAATGTTGATGCGAATGTATCGTCGCGGATCAATCTGATGCGCATCGTGCTCATTTCGGGCATTGTGTTTGTTCACATACCGTTCGATGCCGCCAGCAGTCCCTACGACGGGACCTACGGCGCATTTGACTGGATTCGGGTTTTCCTGACGGAGGCGCTCTTTCGCGTCGGCGTTCCCTGCCTGAGCGCGATCTCGGGCTATCTGCTGTTTCGCGGCGGACAGGAAAACTTCAGCTACAGGAAAACCGTGCGCACGAAAGTGCAGACGGTGTTCCTGCCATTCCTGCTCTGGAACTGCGCGTTCATTGCAGCGATCATTCTGGCGACCAGTGTCGGCATCGGTGACGGCTATCTGCCTGATCCGCTGAACGCGTCCGGCCGCGATCTCATGACGCAAGTGCTGGCAGTGGAGAATTTTCCTGACAATGTGCCGCTCTACTTCCTCCGCGATCTCTTCGTCTGCATCCTGCTTTCACCGATCCTCGCGTGGCTGATCAGCCGTGCGCCGATTTTGACGTTGACCGCCTTGCTGGTGATCGCGCTGATTCCGGAGCTGTCGATCTACATCGTTCTCAAGCGCTCGATCCTCTTCAGCTTCAGTCTCGGCATCTTCATTGCCCTGCAGCAGTTCGACTTGAAGGCTCTCGATCGCTTTGCGCCGGTTGGCGTCTTTCTCTTGCTCGCCGCCTCGGCGCTCCTCGCAACGGCGATCTTCTTCACGGGCCCGTCCTTGCCGGACTGGGTGCAATTGTTTCGCAACGCGCTAGCAATCGTCGGCGCTCTTGGCTTCTGGCTGCTATCGGCGCCGCTGATCAAGACGCAACTCGGCCAACGGCTCGCGAAAACGGGAAGCCTGAGCTTCTGGATCTTCTGCGCCCACTATCCGCTACTCGTCTTTTTCTGGATCCTATGGGGCAAGTCGGACCTGAGCTTCTACCCGCTCTTCTTCGTTCTGTCTTTCGCGCTGCTGTTTCCGTTTCTCACGTTCTCGAACGGGCTCTGCCGGAAGAATTTTCCGCGGCTCTACGCAATCCTGACGGGTGGCAGAACCAAACGGTCCGCAAAACCGACGTCGCCGCACGACGTCTCCCCCGAACTTGCTACACAGCAAAGGTGACACATGACGACCCAAATCGCCCATGCGCGAAAACTTTGCCTCGGCCTGATCGCCATTACGGCAGCCTGCGCTTCAGCGCTGCCGGCTTCAGCACAGCAGGCATCCGGAAAGTCCTTCGTCGACGATTTCGACAAGATCAACCATGGCTTCTGGTACGTTTCTGACGGCTGGAACAACGGCGCCCACCAGAATTGCACCTGGTCGAAGAACAACGCGAAGGCCGAGGACGGCGCCCTTCAGCTTTCGTTCGCCGACGGAAAATCGAACGACCGCAACTACTTGTGTGGTGAGATCCAGACGACCAAGCGTTACAGCTACGGCACCTACGAAGCCCGCATCAAGGCTGGAACAGGCTCGGGGCTGAACTCCGCTTTCTTCACCTATATCGGTCCAGCCGACAAGCAGAAGCACGATGAGATCGACTTCGAAGTGCTGGGCAAGAACACCGGCGAGGTGCAGGTGAACCAGTATGTGCAGGCCAAGGGTGGCAACGAGAAACTCGTTCCGGTTGGCAACAAAGCCGATGAGGGCTTCAATGACTATGCCTTTATCTGGGAAAAGGATCGACTGCGTTACTACCTGAACGGCAAGCTTGTTCAGGACGTTACTGATCCGTCGAAGATACCGTCCAACCCGCAGAAGATCTTCTTCAGCCTATGGGGTTCCGACACACTTTCGAACTGGATGGGGCGCTTCAACTACACGAAGCCAACCACTCTCAGCGTTGACCGCGTGGCCTTCACCGCGCTCGGCGACAAGTGCCAGTTCCCTGAATCGATCGCATGCACGCTCAACTGACCAGCGCGGGCCAAGCCCATACAGCAAAAGGAACGTCGATGCTCAAAGTGCTCTACCTCGTGCACGACCTGGCAGATCCGGCCGTCAGACGGCGGGTGCTGATGCTGCGCGAGGGCGGCGCCGAGGTCGTGCTTGCCGGTTTCCGCCGCGGCGAGAACCGGCTTGCGGAAGTGCATGGCGTCACGCCGATCGAGCTTGGACGCACGGCCGATGCCAAATTTGCGCAGCGCATGAGCGCCGTCGCAAAGGCGATGACCGGCCTCAAGGCTCTGTTGAAGAACGTAGAGAAGCCCGATCTCATCATCGGCCGCAATCTGGAGGCACTGGCCGTCGCGCACAAAGCCAACACGCTTTTCGGTGGCAGCGTTCCCGTTGTCTACGAATGCCTGGATATCCATCGCCTTCTGCTGCGCGACGACGTGGTCGGCAAGGCGATCCGCCGCGCAGAGGCGCATTTCGGCAGGAATGCCAAGCTCATTCTGACCAGCTCTCCGGCTTTCATCGAGAACTATTTCAATCCTCGCTCCGGCGTCAAAGCCGAGATGCTTCTGATCGAGAACAAGGTCATCGCCCTTGACGAAGCCGCTATCGAGCCGGCATTTGGCCGTCCCCTGAAGCAACCGGGCGAGCCGTGGAAGATCGGCTGGTTCGGTGCGCTTCGCTGCCGCAAGTCGCTCGGCCTTCTTGCCGAATTCTCGCGCCGCATGGAAGGCAAGGTCGAGATCGTTCTGCGTGGTCGCCCCGCCTACTCGGAGTTCGAGGATTTCGATGCCTTCGTGCGCGACGAGCCCTATCTTCGTTTCGAAGGCCCCTATCGCAATCCCGAGGATTTGCGGGCGATCTACGACGACGTCCATTTCTCCTGGGCGATCGATTTCTTCGAGGACGGCCTCAATTCGAGCTGGCTCCTGCCGAACCGGCTCTATGAGGGATGCCTGTATGGCGCCGTGCCGATTGCCCTCGAAGGCACGGAGACCGCGCGCTTCCTCCAGTCACGCGACATCGGCCTAGAGCTTTCCGAAGCCAACGTTTCGCAGCTCGCAGAGTTGTTCGAAACCATGACAGGCGAGCGGCACCGCGCATTGAGCGAGGCCGTCGCCGCCAAGGATCGCAAGATCTGGCTTGCCGACCGCAGCGATTGCGCGGCCCTCGTCGCAAGCCTTTCCCGCCTTGTCCCGGCAACCGCAGAGAGGGGCGGTGCCGGCGCAATCATTCCAACAAGCGTGTCTCCAGAAGGGTGGACAACCATGAAGCCTGATGTCGGTGCCAGCGTCTCCAGTCTCATCATCATTCCCTGCCTGAACGAAGAGAAGCATATCGAGGCGTTGCTCGCCAAATTGAGCCTCGAAATCGATCACATGGATGCCCGGATCGTCGTCGCCGACGGCGGCAGCACGGATGCGACACGCGACATCGTCGCTCGCATCAGCGCTGCCGATCCGCGGATCGTGCTCTTGCACAATCCCCGACGGATCCAGAGTGCGGCGGTCAATCTCGCGGTTCAGACCTTCGGCCGTGACTACGACTACCTGATCCGGATCGACGCACACGGCGATTACCCCGCCGATTACTGCCGACGCCTCGTTCAGGAGGCCGTGCTCACCCAGGCGGACTCCGTCGTGGTCGCCATGGAAACGGTCGGCTTCGGCGTCTTCCAGAAGGCAACTGCCTTTGCTCAGAATTCCAAACTCGGGAATGGCGGTTCCAAGCATCGCGAGGGCGCCAAGGGGCATTGGACCAATCACGGCCATCACGCGCTGATGCGCATCGCGGCCTTCGACGCGGTCGGCGGCTACGATGAAACCTTCAGCCACAACGAGGATGCGGAGCTCGACTACCGCCTGAAGCAGGCGGGCTTCGGCATCTGGATGACCGACAAGACGCGAATGACCTACTATCCGCGCTCGACCATTTCGACGTTGTTCCGCCAATATCTTGGCTATGGCAGAGGTCGCGCGAAGAACATCCTGAAGCATGGCAGCATGCCCAATCTTCGGCAGATGCTCCCGCTTCTCGTCGTTCCGGTCTTTATCGGCGCATTTCTTGCCGTTCTGAACTGGGCGGCCGTTATCCCATTCAGCCTCTGGGCCGTCGCATGCGTCGGCTACGGCTTCTGGATGGCCATCGGCCACAAGAATCCATACGGCCCGCTTGCCGCTGTTTCGGCAATGGTGATGCACTTCGCCTGGTCTGCCGGTTTCTGGATGGAGCTTCTGAGCTTCCGCGGCAGAAAGGTCTCTTCATGAACGACATGCCCCCCCTGCAGATCGATATCGGCATTTGCACTTACCGCCGCGCTTCGCTTGACCAAGCGCTGCTTTCGCTTGCGGTCCTCGCGGTGCCCGATGGAGCAACGCTGCGGATCATCGTCGCCGACAACGACAAGGTTCCGAGCGCCAAGGAACGGGTCGATGCGCTTCGTCCGACCATTCCGCATGAAATTGCCTATGTGCACTGCCCGGCATCGAACATTTCGATTGCCCGCAATGCATGCCTGGAAAATGCGACGGGCGATTTCCTTGCCTTCATCGACGATGATGAGGATGCCAGCGAGGAATGGCTAGTGGAATTGCTTGCCGTTGCCAGGAAGACCAAGGCGGATGCGGTGCTTGGCCCCGTCCGCAGCGTCTACTCGTCCACGGCGCCGAACTGGATGCGCGAGGGCGACTTCCACTCGACCCTGCCCGTATGGGTCTGCGGTGAAATCCGCACCGGTTACACCTGCAACGTCCTTCTTCGCCTCGATTCGCCCCATGTGGTCGGGCGCCGCTTCAACCTTGCACTTGGGCGCACCGGCGGCGAGGACACGGAGTTCTTCAGCCACATGCATGCCGATGGCGGCGGGATTGCCTTTGCACCCGAGGCCTATGTTTATGAACCGGTGACCGAAAGCCGCGCTGGCCTGTCCTGGCTTGCCAAGCGCCGCTTCCGCTTCGGCCAGACGCATGGGCGGCTGCTCCAGGAAAAGAACGCTGGCCCGCAGCGGCTAAAGCAGATCAGCCTGGCGGCAGCCAAGGCGGCCTTCTGCTACGGCGCGGCGCTTGCCTGCGTCTTTTCTCCGGTTCTGCGGTATCGCTACGCCCTTCGCGGCCTCATGCATGCCGGCGTGGTGAGTGGCCTGCTCGGCGTTCGTGAGATTCGTCAGTATGGAACGGCGGAGGCTGCATGACGCAAACCCAGCCCGACGTCAGCTTCATCGTCGCTGCCTACAATGCCGAGGAGACGCTCGCCAAGGCGATCGACAGCGCCCTTGCACAAGAGGGCGTGTCGGTTGAGGTGATCGTCGCCGATGACTGCTCAACGGACGAGACGAGAACCATTGCGCAAAGTTACGCGAACAGGGGCGTGAAGCTCCTGGCGCTTGGGCGCAATGGTGGGCCGGCGGCAGCGCGCAATGCCGCGTTGTCGGCTGCAACCGGCCGGTGGCTTGCAGTGCTCGACTCCGACGACACGGTCGAGCCGCAGCGTTTGCAGCGCATGATCAAGCGCGCAGAGAATGCCGGTGCCCAGATTGCCGTCGACAATCTCCGTGTCATTCGCGCCGACGGCACGCCGCCGGAGACGATGTTTATCCAGCAGTCGTTGGCCGAGACACCTGAGCTGACGCTTCCGATATTCATACGATCGAATGCCCTTTTTCAGACAACGCATAACTTTGGTTATCTCAAGCCGATCTTTCAGCGCGCCTTTATCGAACAGCATGGACTTCGCTTCAACGAAGCCCTCAAGGTCGGTGAGGACTATCTGTTTCTCGCCTCGGCCATGGCGCTTGGTGGGCGTTGCGTGATCGAGCCAATCCCTGGCTACGACTATCAGATTCGTGAGGGATCGATTTCACGCGTTCTTGCCCTTCATCACATCGATGCCATGATCGAGGGTGATAAGGCCTTCCTTCGAGATCACACGCTGGATGCGGAGGCGGCGGCCGCACAGGAGTTTCGCGAACAAAGCCTCCGCCGGGGCCGCGCATTCCTCATCCTCGTACAGAACATCAAAGACCGGTCGATCTCCGGAGCGATCAAGACGGCCTGGAGCAATCCGTCGGCGTTGGCCCATCTGAGGATGCCAATCGCCATTCGGATCAATCGCGCACTCGCGCCGCTTCGCCACTTGGTAAGCCCTCGGACCGACCTTACAGCCATCGATGGCGTGACCCGCTCCCGCAAAGGATAGAGCCATGAACCAACGGAACCTGACCTTGCACAGCACTCTGCCCAAAGCGGCCGACGATTCCGATTCTTTCATCGACATCGATCGCCTGATTGCCATCCTGATCCGGCGCGCCGGATCAATCGCGCTCTGCGTTGCCGCAACCGTGACGCTCGCCGTCATCTTTCTGCTCCTTGCGACCCCGCAATATACGTCGATGACGCAGATCCTGCTCGATGACGACATCGCGAAATACGCGCAGGATCCGACGCCGGCCGCCAGCTCGCAGCAGGTCGACATGCAGATCGCCAGCGCCGTCGAAATTCTCAAGTCGAACGAACTTGCGCTTCGCGTCGTCGATGCCGAGAAACTTCAGGACAATTCGACAATCCTTGACCCTTCGAAGTCGCCAGTTGAGCTAGTCAAGTCCGGCGTGAAGCTGATCGTCAGCGCCTTGGCGCCCGGCGGTCCGCCGGTAACGGAAGACGATGCGCGCAACGGCCGCCGCCAGAAGGCGGCCGCCCTGCTGCAGGAGGCCGTGGCGGTATCGCGGGTCAATCGCAGCTCCGTTCTCGCGGTTTCCTTCCGTTCGACCGACAAGCTTCTGGCACAACGGATCACCAAGGCGTACGCCACCGCCTACCTGAACGATCAGCTGAACGCCAACTTCGACGCCACGGAAAGCGCCTCGGTGTGGCTGCAGCAGCGCCTTGCGGATCTTCGCGAGCGGTCGCAGCAGGCTGCCCTCGATGTCGCGAAGTTCAAGTCCGACAACGGCCTCACGTCGGCCAATGGCGAACTGATGTCGGAACAGCAGCTTGCCGACCTGAACAAGCAACTGATCGTCGCCCAGGCAGACAGTGCCAGCGCGTCGGCCCGCTACAGCCAGTTCAAATCGATCATCGACCTTGGTCCGGAGAGCGCTGTGAACAACGCCGCGATCTCGTCAGGCCAAGCGGATAATACCGTGATCAAGGATTTGCGCACGCGTTACGCCGCGGTGAACAAGCGCGAGCAGGAGGTTACAACCAACTTCGGGGAAGACCATCCGCAGGCCGTCGCTTTGCGTGCCGAAAAGCAGGACCTGACCCGCCAGATCTATCAGGAACTGCAGCAACTGACGGCCAGCTACCACAACGAATCCGAAGTCGCGCGCGTACGCGAGGCCTCGCTCCGCCAGAACATCGAACACCTGACTGGCAAGAATTCGGAGGCCGACAGGTCGCTCGTCCAACTCAACGATCTCGAGCAGCGCGCGACCGCCCTGAAGACCCTTTATGAATCCTACCTCGGCAAATACGAGGAAGCCTCGCAGCAACAGTCCTTCCCGATCGCCAAGGCTCGCGTCATCTCTGAAGCCGGCGTGCCGGCATCGCCGTCCAGCCCGAAAAAGACCATGACGCTTGGCCTCGCCATCGTTCTCGGCCTGATGGCCGGGGGTGGACTTACGGCGTTCCAGGAATTCCGTGAACGGTTCTTCCGTGTCGAAGGCGATGTCAGGACGATCCTTGGCCTCAAGTTCCTCGGCTACCTGCCGCTCATCGGCAAGGCGCCGCGGGAGGGTAAGATCTTCCGGCCGCGCACCAATCCGCCGGTCGAAGCCGCCGAAGCAGAGTCGGATGCAACCTTCGAACGCATCATGCGCGTCGTCCTCGAGGCGCCACGCTCGGTCTTCGCCGAAACGCTGCGCAACGCGAAGCTTGCAAGCGACGTCATGTTCCTGGGCAAGTCGGACCGCGTCATCGGAGTCGTCTCGGCGATGCCGGGAGAAGGCAAGTCGACCACGGCGGCCAATTTCGCAGCACTTCTCGCCTCCAGCGGCAAGCGCACGCTGCTGATTGACGCCGACCTGCGCAATCCGGGCCTGACCCGTATGCTGCGGAACCCACCGCAACAGGGTCTTGTCGAAGCAGTCCTCGGTGAGGTTCCGTGGGCGAGTGCCGTCAAGATCGATCCGATAACGAAGCTCGCGATCCTGCCGGTTCTGCCGAACGATCACCTTATGCACACGAGCGAACTGCTTGCTTCGCAGGGCATGTTCAATCTGATGGAAAATGCCCGCAAGATGTTCGACTACATCGTGGTCGACCTTGCACCGCTCGGCCCTGTCATCGACGCCAAGGCGTTTGCTCCGCAGGTAGACGGCTTCCTGTTTGTGACCGAATGGGGCTCGACACCGACATCAGTCGTGCGCGACCTTCTGAATTCCGAGCCGCAGATCAAGTCGAAGATTCTGGGTGTGATCCTCAACAAGACCGACATGACGGAACTCGGCAAGTTCACCAACTTCGGCGGCACTGAACGCTACCGCCACAAATATGTGAGCTACTACACCGAAGAGACGTCAAGGAAGCGGGAGCCCGCAGAAGCCGGCGCCTGATCACGTCTGGAAGAGATGCACGCGCCCTCTCCACAGTCTGGCAACCGTAAGTCTGCCGCTGTGGAAGGCGCCTGTATCAAGGTTGAGCCTCATCGGCAGGACCTCGGGCTCATCGTTCGGCGTATGGCCATGAACGATCACTTTCGGCAGCGGCCGGCTGCTCTCGAAAAAGCGATGGCGGATGAAAACGAGATCCTCGTCGCTTTGCGCATCGATCGGCAGCATCGGATCGATGCCGGCATGAACGAACAGAACATTCGGCGTGTCGACGAAGATCGGCAGGGATCGCAGGAAATCTATGTGCGGCTTCGGTATTGACTGCTTGATGTAGCCCACGAGCTTGGCGGCGTTCGGAAAAACCAGCGGCAGTTGTTCCGGATCGAGCCCGTAGGAGCGTAGCAGCGCATCCGACCCCATCCGCATCCAATCCGAGAAGGAAACCAGACCGTCGAGATAGTCGAGCATCGTGGTCTCGTGGTTCCCGGTCAGGCAGATGCGGTCGAAATTCGCCGCTGGAGGCATCATCAGGTGCGAGATCACCTGTGCCGAAGAGGGGCCGCGATCAATGTAGTCACCGAGCGTGATGATAAGCTTGCGCCCCGGGATCACGGCAGCGTCGTCAATGATGGCCTGCTCCGCCTTCAGCAGCAGGTCGTACCTGCCATGAATGTCACCGATGGCGTAGATCGGAATGTCGCCGGGATCCAGTTTCAGCCGCTCATGGACTGTTGAAGGCATGTTGAACCTCTCATTGCGGACAGCGAAGCGTCGCACGCTTCGCATTAGTGCAATCAAGCGACAATAAAATTCAATCGCTCGTGCATTCGTAGAAAAACGCGCCTTATCATTGCACCCGCGATCCAGCAATCCTAGAGGCGCAACTGATAGGAGAAGCGATGGGAACCGTATCGCGGTTTCAAGACCGGACAAGACCAGCCGCGCACCGTATCGAAACCGAGGAAGAGGCGATAGCCACCGCGCGCCGCCTTGCCGCGGACTTTGCGCTGCAGGCGAGCGAGCGTGACATCAACCGGGTGTTTCCTCGCGCGGAGCTCGACGCCCTTTTCCAGTCGGGACTGACGGCCGTGACCGTGCCGCCTGAGAACGAGGGGCTGGACGTCGGCAATGCGCTTCTCGGCGAGATCGTTGCCATAATCGCTGAAGGCGATTCTTCCATCGGGGAGTGCCTCGAACGCCATTTCACGGTGCTCGAGGAACTCCGGAGTGAACAGAATGAAGAGCGAAAGGCACTCTTCTTCGCTCACGTCCTTGCCGGCGATCATTTCGTCGCAGCAGATTTTCCCGAAGCCGGTGCGGCTGTTCCCTCCGGCCTCCATTATCAATTAAGCGGCCGGAGCTTGCGTGCGCCCGGCATCCTCTTTGCCGATTGGATCGCTGTCGAAGCGACTGACACGCAAGGGCAATCGGTTCGCTTCTACCTTCCCCGCGAAGCCGCGGGCCTGCAGATCATCGACGACTGGGATGGTTTCGGGCAACGGACGAATGGCGCCGGAACCGCTGTCGCCCAAGGTGTCACCGGGAACGCCGAAGAGACGGACAATCAACGGCAACGCCACTCGACCAGTTCGGCGCTGGCCGCCCTACTCCATGCAGGCACGGACCTCGGCATTGCCCGGGCCGCGCTCGCCAACCTCCGGGAGGCGCCGCTCTCAGCCAGCATCGGCAAGCTTGCCCTTTCCGTGCAGGCGACTGCAGCGCTCCTGGAAAGCGCCGGCAACAAACTCGATTTTTCCCAGGTCGGCCCATCGACCGGCGCGGTCGAACTCGCGTTCTTCTCCGCTTCAGCTGCCAAGATCATGGCAAGCAGGACGGCCCTGGAAGTCGCCAACGCACTGTTCGAGCTGTCGGGCTCCGGCGCGACAAGCATCGGCCGGAATCTCGATCGACATTGGAGAAATGCGCGAATTCGCGCGAATGATGCGGCCGACGACGATCTTTACCGGGCGGCAGCAGAGCATTATTTTGGCGGTAGCTGATGCTGCTTAGTTGGCAACCGAGATAGCGACTTCCTCGTCCGCATCGTCCAGCTTGCTGCCCGACGCGACGAACTGCTCAAGCGTCATATTGTCAAGAATGTCTGCGATCGCATCGCGGACCTCAGTCATGGAGCGCCGCACCTGACAGTTTTCGGGATCGGAACAGTCGTCGCAGGCTTCGTAAGCTGTACGGCTCGCACAGCGAATAGGCGCCAAAGGCCCGTCAAGCGTGCGGATGACGTGGCCAATGCGAATTTCAGACGCCGGACGCGACAGCGAGTACCCGCCACCGGGGCCCTTTTTCGACCGAAGAATGCCGACATTTCGCAATTCGAGAAGAATCGTATCCAGGAATTTCTTCGGAATGTTGTTGCGCGAAGCAACGTCATTGATGAAGGCGGTTTCCCCCGGCGCAAGCCGCGCCAAGTCAACCAGCGCCTTCAGCCCATACTTTCCCTTTTTCGTCAGCATTTCTTGTTGCCTTACGCCCCCGTACTCTCCATCCCCATTATTCAGCAAATAACGCCAAAACCGTGAACACACAACAAATAGCTATTATTTATATAGTTTATATTCGCCTTCTGCTCGCCCCGGGAACGACTCCGGAAGGCGAAAGAGCTCGACCTTCTCCGAGAAGCCCTTGAGCGCGTGCCAGCCCACCGAGACGGCCTCGGCCTGAGCCTCGCACCGGAATGCATCGGACATCAGGAGCGGGACGCGAAGATCTCCGCATGCCGTTTGGATGCGGCTGACCAGATTCACGTCGGGACCGATCAACGTGAAATCGAGGCGGCGACCGGATCCGATATTGCCGTAGCTGACTTCGCCATGGTGCAGGGCGATCCCGACGTTGAGAGCGATATCGCCGAACTCGAATTTATCGATCTCACGCAGAATGTCCTTGGCGGCGATCAATGCCGAAGCGCTACTGCGGGCCGGATCATAGCCAGGAAAGAACGCAAGGACGGCATCGCCCATAAATTTCAGAACTTCGCCGCCTTCGCGCGTGATGGCGGGAATGACCTTGTCGAAATAGGCGTTGAGCAACTCGAGCACGCTGTTGCTTGGCAGCCTGTTGGATATCTCCGTGAACCCGCGCAGATCGCAAAGCAGAAGAGCCGCCTCAATGGACTCGATCTCGCCCTGCCGGACTCGCCCGGCAAGGATGCGCTGCGCTGTGAGCGGACCGATATAGGTGTCGAGCAGGCTGAGTTCGACTTGACGCATCACCCGCAATTCGCAGGTGTTGCGCAACGCCGGGAGGATCCGCTCGAGAGCCTGGATTTCGGCAGGTGTAAAGCCGCCGGGCCGCCGGGTCCCGAAGGCAGCCGCGCTCACCGGCCCGTCGGCATTGCAAAGAGGCGCGATCATCAATTGCACGAGGCCACGGCCTGCAAAGATATCGATATCCTGCCAGCGGCCGTGCATGCTGTCACCCAGCCCGACAACCAGCGGCTCGCGGCTGTCCATGACCTTGCGCAAAGGACTGCTGGCAAAGGTCTGGCGCGCGCTGTGTTCGCGATCGTGGATCTCGACCGGATCGCCCGGAGCCCAGGCAAGCGTACGGCCAATCAGTTCCGGATGAAGCGTCATGAGATGAAGCGTCATGCGATCGATAGGCAGTCCGAGTGCCAGTAGGCGGCGGCCGAGGGTGGAGATCAGGCCGGGCTCATCGAGCGCATGGCATTCATCGCCGGAGAGCCACTCGATCAACGACAGCAGTGAGTTTGTATTGCCTGCTACGCGATCTGTCTTTGAGGGGCGGGTCTCGGTTTCGATTTGGAGGATGCGGTTCATGGCGTTTCTCCCTGGTGGCGGAGTGAGGCGCTAGTGAGCGCCGCCCCCGGACAGATGACCCGGCTTCTTCAGCAGCAGCGTTGCGAGCAGTGCGACGAGCAATGCAGCACCGAGCACGAAGAATGTGTCGCTGAAGGCCATGATGTTGGCCTGCTTGCGCAGCTTGAGCGCGATGGCGACGACGGCCTTGTTGGTGGCAACGGCCTGATCGCTGACACCGTGACTCATGAAGTAGGCGGTCAGTTTCGCTACACGATCCCGAGTGGCTTCTTCGAAGACCGAGATCGAATTCGTCAGGATATTCGAATGGAATTGCTCGCGCTTGCTCAGAAAGGTCTGCAGGCTTGCGATGCCGACGGCGCCTCCGAGGTTACGCATCATGTTGAAGAGCGCGGATGCGGAACCTGCATTTTCCTGTTCGATGCCCGCTGTTGCGACGGCCGAGAGCGGCGCGAAGACAAGCGCCTGCCCGACGGCGCGGATGACGTTTGGCCAGAAGAGCTGGTCACTCGCATAGTCGGCGGTCATGTAGACATTCATGAAATTCGAAGCGGCAAACAGCGCAAAACCGAAGGCGATCAGTAAGCGAACGTCAAAACGCTTCATCAGGCGGGGCACCAGCGGGATCAACAGCAGCTGCGGAATGCCCGTCCAGGCGAGGACCATGCCGATCTGCTCGGAATTGTAGCCCTGGATGCGCGACAGATAGATTGGAAGAACGAAGGCAGAGCCATAAAGGGCGATCCCAAGCAGGACGTTCGCCACAATCCCGAAGCCGAAGTTGCGACGGACGAGGAGCCTGAGGTTTAGCAGCGGATGGGCGGTCTTCAGCTCGATAATGAGGAACAGCGTCAACGACACGACAGCGATGATCGACAGGCGGACGATGAAATCCGATCCGAACCAGTCCTCCTTGTTCCCCTCTTCCAACACCGTCTGCAGGGCGGCAAGGCCGATTGCCATGGTGATGATGCCCGGCCAATCGCCCTTGGCGAGCAGACCGAGTTTCATCGGAGCGCGATCGAGCGACGCCCAGAGCATTCCCACCATGAGCAAACCGGGAACCAGATTGACGTAGAAGATGAACTCCCAGCCGTAGTTCTCGGTCAGATATCCGCCGATGGTAGGCCCGATGGCAGGAGCAAAGGTCGCCGAGAGGGCAAAGAGGGCCAGACCGATCGGCTGCTTGGGCTTCGGCAGAAGCGTGATGATGATGGTGAACGCCATGGGGATCAGCACGCCGCCCGCAAAGCCCTGAACGGCGCGCAGCACGATCATCTGCTGGAGGTTCGCCGCGAAAGCACAGGCGACGGAAAATAGCAGGAACAAAATGGCGTTGGTCAGGAGATACTTGCGGACGGAAAAGACCTGAGCAAGCCAACCGCTGAGAGGGATGACCACGATCTCCGCAATCAGGTAGGAGGTCGAAATCCAGCCACCGTCGTCCTTGCCCGCGCCGATCGCACCCTGGATATCCGCGAGCGAAGCGTTGACGATCTGGATATTGAGGACGGCCATGAACGCGCCGAGCGTCGAACCGACGACGGCGCTCCACATGCGAAAGGCGCTCATCGCAGCTGCGGGCTTCGGAGCCGCAGCGTCCACTGGACGCGGGCTGGAATTGTTGGCGACGATCTGAAGTGTAGCCATGACGTCTCTCCTTCCGGCTATGCGGAAACAATCTCATGACGAGGTTCGGCTGATAATTCGGGAAAGGAGGGAAGGATCATCCAGTCAGGCTGGATAATCCTTCCCGGTACCACCTACCTGACGGCCGCTTTGGTATCGATCTCAGGCTCGACGGACATTCCGGCGCGAAGCAAACCGCTCACTTTCTCGTCGTCGATGACGATCTTTACCGGGATGCGCTGGACGATCTTGGTGAAGTTGCCGGTCGCATTGTCAGGGGGTAGCAGTGAGAACTCCAGCCCGCTCGCTGGTGAAATACTGTCGACATGGCCCTTGATTTCCACGTCGGGGAAACTGTCCACCTTGACCTCGACAGGCTGCCCGGCGCGTACATGAGTGAGCTGTGTTTCCTTGAAGTTGGCGACGACATAGACGGAATGCAGCGGCACGACCGCCATCAACTGCGTCCCCGAGGTTACGAACTGTCCGACTCGAATGGTGCGGGCGCCGACGGTGCCGTCGACCGGAGCGATGATCTGTGTATAGGAAAGGTTAAGTTCAGCCTGATGCTGGGCGGCGGCGGCGCGCTCACGCTGCGCGACAGCCTGCTCGCGCTGTGTCTGAAGAACGGGCACCTTCTTTTCCGCGGCGACCAGCGCGGCCCGATCCCGTTCAAGTGCCGCCTGCGCCTGATCGCGAAGTGATTGGCTCTGTTCCGCCCGCGACTGCGTACCGGCACCATTGGTGATCAGCCGTTGCGAACGGGCCGCATCGGAGCGAGCAAAATCCAGCGTCGCCAGTGATGCATCGATCGTCGCCCTGGCCTGGCCGATGATCGACTGCTGCAGTTCGATCTGCGCATCGAGATTTGTGATGGCTGCAGTTGCGGCCTTGACGTCGGCCTTGACCTGGGACAATGCGGCCTGATGGTCGCGATCGTCGATCTTGGCGAGCACCTGCCCAGCCTTGACTGCATCGTTATCACCGACAAGGACTGCGGCGACATAGCCCGAGACCTTCGGTGCAACGGTCGTATAGTCGGCCTTCACATAGGCATCATCAGTGGATTCGATGAAACGGCCAACCGTCCAATAGTGATGGCCGTAGTCCGCCACAAAGGCGGCACCGGCAAGAAACGCGGCAGCCAAGATCGTCCGCTTAACGAGCTTGCGACCCTTCTTGCCTTTGGCTTCGACGGCAGAGGCAACGTCCGCTGCCGGTGCAGCCGGGGCTTCGGTGACCCTTGCAACCTCGGGCTCGCCGGCCGCCTCGAAGGCTTCCTTGCGGGGTAATTCGACCATTGTCCTTCTCCAGTGGTTTGCCTCGTCAGGCGAGGCTAAATTCGATGAGACAGACAATGCGTCGTTACGCGCGATCTGATAATCTGCTTAAATCGGGAAGGATCATCAACTCAGAGCGGATAATCTAGGGGGTGCAATGGATCGGCTGACGAGCCTCACAGTCTTTGGTCGCGTGGTGGAGTGCGGCGGCTTTTCAGCGGCCGCGCGCCGTCTCAACATGTCGGTGACGATGGTCGGCAACCACGTGCAGTCCCTCGAGGACAGGCTGGGCGTCAGGTTGCTCAACCGCACCACGCGCAAGGTCAGCCTCACGGAAACCGGCAAGTACTACTACGAACGCTCGGCTCAGATACTTGCCGATCTCGAGGAAGCCGACAGCACGGCCGGTGCAATGAGCTCGACACCGCGCGGCACGCTCAAGGTCTATACCAGCGCGGCCATCGTCCGCTTCCTGCTGCCCGTCGTCAGCGAGTATCTTGAGCTATATCCCTCGATCGCGCTCGACCTGAGTGTTGGGGAGAGGATGATCGATATGGTCGAGGAAGGTTACGACCTCGTGATCCGCACCGTGCCGCCACCGGATTCGAGCCTTGTTGTCAGGAAGTTGACGCCATGGCGCCATATCCTGGTCTGCTCGCCGAACTACCTTGAGAACCATCCGGCGCCACAGGTCCCGGCGGATTTGGCAAATCACAACTGCCTCCAATATACGTATTACCCCTACGGAGACGAATGGCGCTTCGAAGATGCAGATGGCGCCCAGATGAGTGTGAAGATTGGCGGCAACGTCGTATCCAACAGTGCCGAGACCCTGCGGCACCTCACGACGACGGGCCAGGGCATATTCCTGGCACCAAGTTTCGTTGTGTTTGATGACATCGCCTCCGGACGATTTGTCCGGGTCATGCGCGACTATCGCGCCGTCGAGTTCAGCATCAATGCCATCTATCCGAACCGCAACCACTTGCCGACGAAAGTTCGCCTGTTCATCGACCTCCTCGCGGAGCGCTTCGCGGAGCACCGGAAATGGATGACGTGAGGGCCTTGGTCAGTTCGTGTTCTGCGTCGGCGGCGGTGCGGTGCTGGGGCTGCTTGCCCCTGCCGGTGCTCTCGGTGCAGGGCTGGTGCCACCGCCCGTTCAAACGCTGAACGCCAAGAGGACCGCGGCAACCACGAAGGCGACAGCGCCCAGCAACGCCCAGGCGGACAGGCTGCGCCCTTCTCGGGACAGCGCCGTTTCCTGCGCTTCGTAAGCAGTTTGCCGATCGCTGGAATGATTGTCCGGCCTGTTGTCATTGGCGGTCATCATTGCACCTCTGGCAACGAAACGCCGGCGGCGTTCGCCAAGTTCCAAGAGATCAGATCAGAGGATCCCGTCCTTCGGCAACGGCGAGGTTCAGTTCGCGGGCGATGTCCTCCGCGTCCCTCTTGCTAAGGCCGACGAAATCCCTTCCGTCCGTTGCCGCCGGCAAGGACGTCAAGGTATCGACGATCGTCCACCTGCCACGCGGCTCCTGACGGATTTCGTAACGGGGAAGATCCTCGGATGGACAAGCTTCATCTGTCACGTTCTTACCGCTACCTCAGAGTGCTCCTGGGCCACATCTGGCGCGATGCATGGCTTTTGCAAGGCATCTCTGCCTACGCCTTTACATCCGGAACGTTCGCTTTCAATTCCTTGAGCCATATCCGGGCGTTGCCGTCCGACGGCGCGCGCCAATCTCCGCGGGGAGACAGGGAACCACCCGACGTCACCTTCGGGCCGTTCGGCGATGCCGACCGCTTGAACTGGCTGATCGTGAAGAACCGAAAGAGGAAGACCTCCATCCAGTGCTTGATGACAGGCAGATCGAAACTGCGGCGCTTGTCGGCGGGGAAATGCGGCGGCCAGACGCCGACCTCGGCGTCCCGCCAGGCATTGTAGGCAAGGAAGGCGATTTTCGACGGGCGAAGCCCGAAACGAGTCGTGTAGTAGAGTGCGAAGTCGTGCAGATCGTATGGGCCGATCTTGTCCTCCGTGCTCTGCATGACGCCATTTTCATCGGCAGGCACCAGTTCCGGCGAAATCAGCGTGCCAAGAACGCTTTCCAATGTCGCATTGGCTTCCTCGTTGAAATCCCCTGAGCGGATCACCCAGCGGATCAGGTGCTGGATCAAGGTCTTGGGCACCGATGCGTTGACGTTGTAGTGGCTCATCTGGTCGCCAACGCCGTAGGTCGACCAGCCGAGGCCGATTTCCGACAGGTCTCCGGTTCCCAGCACCAGCGCGTTTCGCTGGTTTGCCGCACGGAACAGGAAGTCCGTGCGCAGGCCGGCCTGAACGTTTTCGAAGGTCGTATCGTAGAACGGCTCGCCGCCTGCGAAGGGATGCTTCAGATCCTTTAGCAACTGTAGCGCTAACGGCCTGATATCGACCTCCTCCGCCGTGACGCCCATGCTGCGCATCAAGGCCCAGGCGTTCGACTTGGTGGCGTCGCCCGTCGCAAATCCCGGCATGGTGAAGCAAAGAATATCCGAGCGCGGCCAGCCGAGCTGGTCGAAGGCACGCGCCGCGACGAGTAGCGCATGGGTGGAATCGAGCCCACCCGAAATGCCAATGCAAAGCCGCTTGATGCCGGTCGAGCGCAGCCGCTTCATCAGTCCCTGCACCTGGATGTTGAACGTCTCATAGCAATCCAGATCGAGGCGGCTTTCGTCAGCCGGCACGAAGGGGAAGCGCGCAACATGGCGTTTAAGGCCAATGTCGCCCTTCGGCTTCTTGAACTGGAACCCTACTCGCCGGAATTCGCGACCGGCGGTAAGAGTGAGCATCGCCGCATCATTGAACGTGCCCGTTCGCAGCCGCTCCAGCCGCAGTCTCTCGACATCGATGTCCGCAACGCACATTTGCGACGAAATTGGGAAGCGGTCGGTTTCGGCAAGCAGGCTGCCGAGCTCATAGATGCAGGCCTGGCCGTCCCAGGCGAGGTCCGTCGTCGATTCGCCGGGGCCGGCCGCCGAATAGACATAAGCCGACAAGCTGCGCGCCGATTGTGCCGAGCACAAAAGCTTGCGGGTCTCAGCCTTTCCGACCGTTATGTTGCTGGCCGAGAGATTTGCGAGAATCAATGCGCCGGCCAACGCGCCGAAATCGCTCGGCGGCGCCGGAGCCCAGAGGTCTTCGCAGATCTCGATATGGAAGATGAAATCATCCATGTCCTCGGCGGCGAAGACGAGATCCGTGCCGAATGGCACCACCTCGCCGGCGGCACGAATGCTCTCGCCTCGTACGTCTCGTCCCGACGCGAACCAGCGCTTCTCGTAGAATTCGCGATAGTTCGGGAGATGCATCTTCGGAACGACGCCGAGAATACGACCAGCGTGAATGGCGACCGCGCAGTTATAGAGCCGACCGCCACTCTGCAGCGGCGCGCCGACAAGAAGTACCGGCGTCAGGTCGCGACTTGCCCGGACGATATCGCCGATTGCAGCATCCACACCCCTGAGAAGCGCATCCTGCCCCAAAAGGTCGTCGATCGCGTAGCTGGAAATCCCGAGTTCGGGGAACACCATGAGGCCAACACCTTCGGCGTGTCCCTGCCGCGCCAGTTCCAACGTTGCCTGCGCGTTGAAATCGGGATCGCCGATCTCGCAATTCGGGGTGCAGGCCGCGACACGGACAAAACCTTGATCGTAAACCGAATAGAAATTCACCAATGCCTCCAGCAGTCACGCGCCTTATGACTGACCATTACATCCAAATGCCTCCGGGCAAAACCTGATCTCGCCCACCCGGCAATCTTATTCGACATCGCTCATGCAAGCGGTAAATAGTATCGTTTAAAATGAATGGCTTATCGACAGTTGTGACAATGTGAAAATCAACATCACTGCCCTGAATAAAATTACCAAACTGTCATAAAACTATGGAAGAGACAGCCTATATCGCTCGCGCGCACACTTCGATTTACCCTCTTCCAGAGCGATCAATGTCCAACTTTATCCGCGTCCGCGCCGGGCTGCTTCGGGAAACACATCCCGGTGAGCGTCGCGTTGCGTTGACGCCGGAGGACGTGCGGCGGCTTTCCAAGCGTGTGTCGGTTCGTTTCGAGCGCGGTTGCGGTGTCGGCGCGGGCCACGTTGATGAGGCCTATGTCGTCGCCGGCGGCGAACCGGCCGAGTTCGCTGATATGGTGCCCTCCTCGGACATATTCGTGAGCGTGCGGCAGCCGGCAACCACGCGGGTATTTCCAGCGACCGCGACCCTCGTTTTCCTTGGTTCGCACGCACCCCTGGCCACCCGTCTTCCCAGCGGAGCGCGACCGCTCCACCTCGACATCGCCCGCCTCTCCTGTGTGCAGGGGGTCAAGGGCGCCGACATCTCATCGAGACAAGCGGCAATCACCGGCCACGCCGCCGTCCTTGAGGCCGCCAGGCAGTTCGGCATTTCGCACCCAATGTTGATGGTGGACGGCAGCTTCGTGCGGCCGGTGAGAATGGCTGCCTTGGGCGGCGATGCTGCAAGCCTGCAGGCATTGGCGACCGCCCGTCGCCTCGGCGCACTGACTCATGGCTTTGGCCTTGCCAAGGATTCGCAGGACAAGATCGAACGGCTCGGGGCCAGATTTCTCGGCACGACCCTAGCTCCGATGCCCTTTCCCCGCGCATTGCCGGAGCAACAACTGGCACGGCTTCGCCGAGAGCTTTCGGATCCCCTCTCGAAGATGCAATTGATCACCACAAACGCCGTGATACCCGGTCAAACTGCCCCTCTCCTCCTCGACGAAGACATGCTTTCGCGGCTGAGTCCAGGAACGGTCATTGTCGACCTTGCCGCAGAAAACGGCGGAAATTGCGCACTGACGCGAGCCGACGAAGTCATCAACGTCTTCGGCGTGCGGATCATCGGCTCCACGACACTTGCGAGCCACGAGGCTGCCGAAGCGAGCCGGCAATTCAGTGAGGGTGTGAGAAACCTGCTGGAACACCTGATCAACACGGATGGTGTTCTTAGGCTCGATCCATCCGATCCCACCGCTGCCGCGCTGCTGAAAGAAGTGGCCAAAACGACGCGCGCGTCATCGTGATTCAGGCCCAGCGTTGACAAAAGGATGAGCCGCAGGGCGATGCAAATGCTGCGATGCAACAATATTATCCGGATGACATCCATATAAAAAACCCTTTGAATAACAAACTGTTACAGGTTGCATTAGCAACCCTCTTCTTGCGCAGAAAGTGACAGTTGCGATTGCGCAACACCCCGATTTCGCTTTGCAGCAAAACCCAATTTTTGACTGTATCTATTATTGATACATTTAACGGGAAATGTAATTTGGCGCTGCGGACGTACCGCGTTTCCCGCAAGGGCTTGTACGAAACAATTTGGGGTAGGTAGAGCCGGTTTCGGCAGTGATGACCTGTGCCCAATCGACAAAAGATTGGACTGAGAATGAACATTAAGATGATCCTTATGAGCTCGGCGGCGGCCCTGGCTGCCTTTACGAGCGCCCAGGCTGCTGACGCCATCGTTGCTGCTGAGCCGGAACCAGTTGAATACGTCCGCGTTTGCGACGCTTACGGCAGCGGCTACTTCTACATCCCGGGCACCGAAACCTGCCTGAAGATCAGCGGTTACATCCGTTTCCAGGTTAACGCCGGCCCGAATGCCAGCGCAACCACTGGCAACGGTACCTATGTTGCGAATGACTCCGACTGGGATGCCTACACCCGTGGTCAGGTCCAGTTCACCGCCAAGAGCGACACCGAATACGGCCCGCTCACCGGTGTTATCGTCCTGCAGACGAATGCCGACAACTCTAAGTCGCAGGCATCTTTGCTTGACTCCGCTTACATCGACATCGCTGGCTTCCGCGCCGGTCTGTTCTACAGCTGGTGGGACGATGGTCTCTCGGGCGAAACGGACGACATCGGCAGCAAGGTCACGCTACACAACTCCATCCGTTATCAGTACGAAGCTGAAAACTTCTACGCTGGCATCAGCGTTGACGAGCTGGAAGACGGCTACTTCAGCGCTGGTGAAAACCCGAACAACGTCGGCGTAGCAGTCGGCATCGGCGGCAAGGCTGGCATCTTCAGCTACCAGATCACGGCCGGCTACGACACAGATAACGAAGAAGGTGCCGTTCGCGCCATGGGTACCGTTGCCGTCGGCCCGGGCACCCTCGGCCTCGCAGCGATCTACTCCAGCGGCCCGAACTCCTACTATCAGACCGCCGAATGGGTTGTCGCGGCTGAGTACGCCATCAAGGCGACCGACAAGCTGAAGATCACCCCGGCCGCTCAGTACTACGGCAACTACGGCATCGTCGCGGGCGACTTCGACGACAACAACGACGCCTGGAAGGTCGGTGTCACAGTTGATTATCAGATCGTCGACAACCTCTACGCCAAGGCAACCGTCAATTACTTCGACTCGGACAAGGCTGACGACGTCACGACGGGCTTCTTCCGCCTCCAGCGCGCATTCTAACTAAAAAAGCGGCGCCGCGTTTCCGCCTCTCTCCGTTGCTAAAGTCACGGGGAAAGGCAGCGCGGCGCCGCGCTTTAAGAGTTCTGATCAGATTGACCTCCGATCAGTTAGGAGGGGTGGCACGGGTTCCCTGCCCGGCCGCCCCTTTCCAGTTTAAGGATGAAATTATTCGGCGGGGTGGCGATCGCGCACGAGGCTAGCATCCGCCGAGTGCTGATGTCCGGCAGATTTCTCGGCCTCGAGTCGACGCAGCTCCGCCACACTGTCCTCGATGGTCACCGAACCAAGCATGTCGACGACAGCCTGCTCCGCTCGATCACACAGAAACTCCGAAAGGTCGCCGATATTCTCACCCACGAGTCCCTCATGCGGAATATCGTGCCGAGTCGCCCAGATCTTCTTGTCACCGGTCACGGCGGCATAGATCTGGCTGAGCAAAATCTGGTCACGTGGTCGTGCCAAACGAATGCCCCCCTTGCCGCCCTGGGAGGTAGCAAGAATTCCGTTCTCATTGAGCGGAAGCAACAGCTTGCGGACAAAGCTTGCGCTTGTATCGAGCCCTTGCGCAAGTGATTGGCTCGTGGTGCGGAGATTGGCCTCTTCATTGACGGCAACGCTGATGACAATCTGTAAAGCGGTCGAAAAGCGCGTGTCGATCATACTGAGCTGAGGCCTTGCGTCGGAAGCCGGAGAGCACAGATATTTACCGCTAAAACTCATTGTCAAGAACGCGTGGTTGAAATCACGCCAACTTGACTGAAACCTCGACAGGCGCGTGTACGACCACCGTACGATGTGTACTGCGAAATGAGCCAAAAGCCGGGCCGCGGGGGCCGCACCCTTCAGACTCCTCCCGAGGTCCCATCACGTGATTTCGATTTTACGCCGAGACTTACCTGCAATACGCTTCCTTCCGCTAGAAATTTCAACCGGGGAGAGACGCCATGAGACGCAGGTTTGCCTATATCGCGGCCGCTTTGGCCTTTTCAGCGGTCGGGGTCCATGCTCAGGACACCGCCATGAGTTTCTTCGTGACCAGTGTAAATCCAGGCAAGGGTGGCGATCTCGGTGGTCTCGCCGGTGCGGACGCCTATTGCAACACGCTTGCCACGGCCGCTGGCTCGACGGGCAAGACCTGGAAAGCCTATCTTTCCACCGACGCCGAAAATGCAAAGGACCGCATTGGCTCTGGGCCCTGGTATAACGCCAAAGGCGAAAAGATCGCCGACGACGTGGCCTCTCTGCACAGCGACAAGAACAACCTGACCAAGCAGACCGCGCTCAATGAGAAGGGCGAAATCATCAACGGCCGAGGCGACACGCCGAACCGGCACGACATGCTCACCGGTTCGAAAGCCGATGGCACTGCGGCGCCGGAGACATGCGGCAACTGGACGATGGGCGGCGCTGAAGGTGTCGCGATCGTCGGCCACAGCGACCGAACAGGCCTTGATGACTCCGCCCAAGCGAAGTCGTGGAACTCCTCGCACCCGACACGCGGCGGCTGCACCGTCAAAGCCTTCAATGGGACTGGTGGCGACGGCCTGTTCTACTGCTTCGCAGCGAATTGATCGCATAGAGGACAGCGCATTCAAGGCTCGTAGTCTGGGACGATGCCGTGCTCTAAAGCCAGCCGATACGCCGAAGCACCCAGAGCGTCGCAACGGATGTGATCGTCACGAATACGACAATGATGATGAAAGCCCAGGTGTCGTTGACCCCCGGAATGCCTCCGACATTCATTCCGAACAAGCCGGCCACGACACTCGGAGGCAGTAGCAACGCCGCCAGCGCCGCCAGCCGGTTGGAATTGCGCGCGATGCGCTCGCTGATCACCGTCGAAAGGTCGTCGTGCAGAATACCCGTACGGTCGCGGATGGCATCGAGGTACTCGATGAAGCGCATCAGCTTGTCGATCACCTCGCGCATCCGCAGCTTGTCGCGCTCCAGCAGCCATGGCGCATCATCATGCTCGATGCGGTTCAACGCATCGCGCTGCGGCGCCAGATAGCGGCGAAGCTGGACGGAACGCCGACGCAGCAGCTTGAGGCGTTCGCGCACTTGGCCTGCCTCGCCGTGAAAGATCATCTCGTCAAGCTCGTCCACCTCCTCGTCCATGGAGTCGAGCACTGGCTCCAGGTCGCGCACAAGCTTGTCGCCGATCAACGCCAGCAGGTCACCGGTGCGTAGCGGGCCCTTGCCTTTCTGGAGCGCCTGGCGAATGTCGCGAAGGGCGGTAATGTAGTGACCGCTGTCCCGCAGCGAAATCACCTTGTTCGCATCGACCCACATATGGAGCGGCACGAGATCGATGTCGGTCTGCTTTTCCGACGCTTCGTCCGGCGCAGTCGCACAGACGCCGCGAAGGATGATCAGCAGGCCATCGTTGACTGGCTCGACGCGAGGCCGTGTTTCCTCTTCGAGAAGAGCTTCGGTCACGAAGCTATCGAGACCGCTTTCCCGGTTGACCCAATTGGCCGCCGCCGCATGGTCGCGCTCGAGGTGCAGCCAGATGATCCCATCTTCCGGCTTCCACATTTGCGCCCGGGCAATGTCCAACTGCGTGCAGCCGCCACACCCGTCCAAGAGCAAGGCGAAGCGTAATCCCGGCTCCGCGCCATAGGTCAGCTTAGAGGTAACTGCCGTCTCCATCGCGCCCCGCATATAGCTAGAGGGAACCAAAAAATGCAGCCGACACAAAAGCTTGGCACCGGAGATTCTAGCAGGTCGCGATTAAGGCGCAAGACCGGCGGAATCGGCACCGGGATTCGGCAGCCACCGGCTTCGGTGCTTAAAATAGGTCGCCTTCCTCTGCCAAGGCGATTTCAACGCCGGTCAGATTAGCGTATTATTCCAGTGCAACCGTGCGGGCCGATCCATGAAGGAGGGCCAGATTGATCACGACAACCACCGACGACCGCAACTGGTCACAAGGCTTCAGCGCATCTCACGATGGTGCCGCTCCACGCAACGTTCGTGATCTCACCAGCCATGCCGATATTGTCGTGCTGCTGCCCGATCCAGCCTCGGCACAAACCTGCCTCGATCTGGCCGACGACGCGGCCGATGCCGTGCAGGACAACATTGCCGCCGTGCACATCGGTGCCGATCCACTGTCGATGCTCGTATCCGCCGAGGAAATCGAACTGCAAATGATGCGCGACCTGGAGGAAGGTTCGACGCACGAGCGGTACGAACACGTCAGGCAGCTGTTCGAGGAGTGGAAATTGCATGCGCCTCACCGGCAAGACCTGATGCTCGGCGATTGCCAGGGCGATCTGCGCCGCTGCGTCAGCACTGTCTGCCGGAATGCATCGCTTGTCGTAACGCCCTACAGAGGCAATCTCGACGCTCGTGATGCCTTTCACGATGTCCTCTTTCATGAAGGCAAGCTGGTGCTGGTCCCCCCAGCCAGTGGCTATCGGGGGCACCTGCTGGACCACGTCCTCGTTGGCTGGAAGCCGCATGACCACGCACGACGGACAATGGTCGCCGCAAGGCCCTGGCTTGCCGCCGCCAACCGCATCACGGTGCTCTGCGTCGATGACAAACCGAACAGGCACTACGAGAAGTCGGCCAGGGAAATCTGCCATCAGCTGGGGCTGGATGCCGAGATTGTCGTTACCTCGTCATCGGGCCGCTCGGTCGGCAACACCATCCTCGACTTTGGCACGTCGACGAACGCCACCTGCATTCTGATCGGTGCGTTCAAGCACGGTTATCTGCTCGAGCTGCTTCTCGGCCGCGTCACCTATCGCCTGCTGTCCCATGCCACTATTCCTCTACTTATGAGCCATTGATGGAGCCGACTAGACCGGCGCTTGATCGACGCCGCGCGCGACAAGGCGCGGAACGCTTCGTGCGGGTCAAACCGCCTGTTCACGCAGACAGCTAGGAGGCGAATATGTCCCGAATATTCAATGAAAATTTGCGTTCACGGATCATGACGGCCGAGGACGCGGCATCGCTGATAACCAGCGGCTCGACGGTGGGGATGAGCGGCTTTACCGGATCGGGTTATCCGAAATCAGTACCGCTTGCACTTGCGGCCAAGATCGAAGCAGAGCATGCGGCGGGCAATCCTTTCCATCTTCGTGTCTGGACCGGCGCCTCCACCGGTCCCGAACTCGACGGCGCGCTCGCCCGAGTGAACGGCATCGAGTTTCGACTGCCCTACAACTCTGATCCATACGCCCGCGAAAAGATCAACCGAGGCGAAATGGAATACTTCGATATGCATCTTTCTCAGGTCGCGCCCATGGCCTGGCAGGGCTTTCTCGGCCCCCTTGATACCGCGATTGTCGAAGTCTCCGGCATTCGCGCCGATGGCTCGCTTATTCCGTCCTCCTCGGTCGGCAACAACAAGACCTGGCTCGACCGCGCAGAGAAGGTCATACTCGAGGTCAATCGTTGGCAGAGTCCGGCGCTCGAAGGCATGCACGACATCTATTATGGCACGGCACTGCCGCCGCACCGGGTCCCGATACCGTTGGTTCGGCCGGATGACCGGATCGGCGAAACGGCGTTCCGCTGCGATCCCGACAAGATCGTCGCTATTGTCGAGACCGATGCGCCGGATCGCAACTTGCCCTTTACGCCGCCGGACGACGCCGCCAAGGCCATTGCCGGCCACCTGCTGGAATTCTTCGGTCACGAAGTTGCCAAGGGGCGTTTGCAGGCTTCGCTTCTGCCAATCCAGTCCGGCGTCGGCAATATCGCCAATGCCGTGCTGACTGGCTTGATCGACAGCCCTTTCGAGAACATGACGGCATTTACCGAGGTCATCCAGGACGGCATGCTCGACCTGCTCGATGCCGGTAAGCTCAGGATGGCTTCCGCGACCGCCTTCTCACTCAGCCCGGAGGCGGCACGTCGTCTTAACGAGAACATGCCAACCTATCGTGACAGGATGGTGCTGCGGCCGCAGGAGATCAGCAATCATCCCGAACTGATCCGCCGTCTTGGCTGTCTTGCGATGAATGGCCTGATCGAGGCTGATATCTACGGCAATGTTAACTCGACCCACATCATGGGCTCGCGCATCCAGAACGGTATCGGCGGCTCCGGGGATTTTGCGCGCAATGCCTATATCTCCATTTTCATGACTCCATCGACTGCCAAGGGCAGCAAGATTTCTGCGATTGTGCCGCAGGCAAGTCGTGTCGATCACATCAACCAGGACGTCCAGGTGCTGGTGACGGAACAGGGCCTTGCGGATCTGCGCGGGCTTTCGCCGAAGCAACGCGCGCGGACGATCATCGACAACTGTTCCCATCCCACCTACCGGCCCGCTCTTCTTGACTATTTCGAGCGCGCGCTTGCCGGCTCTTACGGTTTACAAACCCCAACCTTGCCGAAGGAAGCCTTGTCGTGGCACCAGCGCTTTATCGATACCGGCTCGATGTTGTGACGGAGCCAGGTTGCCATCCAAGCCATTGTTGTACGCTGGTGGCCGCTGTCTGCGCAAAGCCGTCAGTTGCCAATGATCGCCCCAAGCGGACGCGTTCCGTTCCGCGATGGGTGTTGCCGTTGAATCGGGTGTTGGCAGGAGAGAATTCGCCGGCCGCCCTTTATGAAGCGATCGACGCCGTAAGGTCTGATTTCTCCTCGGTCCGGAGGTTGCCGCATTCGTGCTGACTGACGATGTTGTGTGAAAGATCGCCGGATCCTCGGCGGTCAGACCGTTGCGAGACTGCAGAACTGACTATACGTTTCGTCATCCAACCTCGACGGGAGCGGAAAATGCAAATTGATCTTACTGGTAAGAGGGCGCTGGTCACAGGATCAACGGAAGGCATCGGCTACGCAATTGCCCGCCAGCTTTCAAGGGCTGGAGCGGATGTCGTTGTCAACGGCCGGTCCGAAGACAAAACCGCAAAGGCCGCCGCACGGCTCAAGAGCGAAGGTCCCGGTGGCAAAGTCAAGTCTGCTGCCGCCGACCTCTCAACCGCCGAGGGGTGTGCAGCGCTTGTCGCCCAAATTCCTCAGGTAGACATCCTGATTAACAACGCGGGCATCTTCCAGCCAATCGACTTTTTCGACGCCGAGGACGAGGTCTGGGATCGACACTGGCAGGTCAACGTCATGTCCACCGTCAGGCTCTCCCGCGCCTATCTCCCAGGCATGCAGAAGTTAAACTGGGGCCGCGTGATATTCCTGGCCTCCGAATCCGGTTTCAACATTCCGGTCGAGATGATCCACTATGGCGTCAGCAAGACCGCCGACATCGCGGTTGCCCGTGGTCTCGCCAAGCGCATGGCCGGCACGGGCATCACAGTGAACTCCGTCCTCCCTGGGCCCACGCTTTCCGAAGGCGTAGAAACGATGCTTGCCGAAGAGCAAGCTAGAACCGGACTGCCGCTGGAGGAGGTCGCTGCCGCCTTCGTCAAGCAGCATCGCAGCAGCTCGATCATTCAACGTGCCGCCACCGTCGAGGAAGTCGCCAACTTGGTGACCTATCTTGCGTCGCCGTTCGCTTCCGCGACCACGGGCGCGTCCGTTCGCGTGGACGGTGGGGTCATCGACACTCTCTGACAGCAGACTTTTGCCGGGTTCGACCGGCCTGGAGCCACTACTCGGGAAGAGCAGCTCTCACGCCGGTGAACCGCGACTCCATGGTCGTTGATCTCTGCGTGCCGCGCCTCCGATGGCTGCCTCGTGGCAGCCGGCAGAGCGCAGAGCAGGACGCAAAGGCGCGGGAACTCGTCCCGCGCGATGGCGACGGGCGCTAAGCGTTCTGGTCTGACCCCTTGGGCAGGTTCGCCCATCCGAGTGCGTGGTAGAGGATAATCGCTCCGATCGTCGCGGTACCAATTCCGTCAAGCGTAAATCCCCCGACCGCGAGCTTGAAGTTGCCAGCACCCAGCACAAGCGCGACGCCAACCGTGATGAGGTTGCGCGGCTCGGCGAAGTCGACCTTGTTCTCGACCCATATGCGGCCTGCAGTCGCCGCGATGAGACCGAAAACGACGATCGAAAGCCCGCCGATAACAGGTCCGGGGATCGTCTGGATAAGGGCGCCGAATTTCGGCGAGAACCCGAGCAGGATGGCGACCGCGGCCGCAACGAGGAAGACGAGCGTGGAGAAGATGCGCGTTACCGCCATCACCCCCATGTTTTCGGCATAGGTCGTCATGCCGGTACCGCCGAAGGCACCCGAAACCATGGTCGCGATACCGTCGCCGATGAAGGCGCGGCCGAGATAGGGGTCGAGATTGCGCCCCGTCATTGCCCCGATTGCTTTGATGTGCCCAAGATTTTCGGCAATGAGGATAACGACGACTGGGGCGATCAGCGTGATCGCGGAGCCGGAAAAGACCGGCGCCGTGAAGTGAGGCCAACCGAACCAAGGGGCCGCCGCGACGCCGGAAAAATTGATCGGCGCGCCGTGGCCCAAACCGTTCGCGACAAAGAAATAGGCGAGATAGGCGAGCGCGCCGCCGAGAAGAATCGGCAGGCGGCGGGCAATGCCCGGCGCGTAGACCGCGACCAGGCCGACGGCGGCGAACGTCAGAATTGCGACCCAGCGCGAGAGCTGGTCGCCCTCAGGGTTGGCAGGGCCAATGCCCGAGGCGCTGGATATGGCGATCGGCGCGAGCACAAGCCCGATTGCGGCGACGATTGCGCCGGTGAGGACTGGTGGCATTAGCCGTTCAATCCAGCGATGACCGGCGAGCGCGACCGCGACGCCGATCAGCGCATAAATCGCCCCCGCGGCGATGATGCCACCGAGCGCCAGCGCGATGTTCGGGTTGGGTGCCCCGGCGACCGCCCCCGTTGCAGCAAGAACGGGACCGATGAAGGCGAAGGACGAGCCGAGATAGCTCGGCACGCGCCCGCCTACGGCGACAAAGAAAATCAACGTCGAAAGGCCGGAAAACAGAATCGAGACGTTGGGGTCGAAACCCATGATTATCGGAGCAAGCACCGTTGAGCCAAACATTGCCACGACATGCTGGAGGCCCAGCACCATCGTCTGCCCTGTGGGCAGCCGCTCGTCGGGCAGAATGCGCCCCTCCGTCTTCAGCCGCCAACGCGGAAAATAGCCATTTGTGTCGCGCATCGCTCGCCCCGTTCCGTTCGATTTCGCCAAGCGACCTTGAAGAATTTTGAGATGGGTCGGAGGCGCTAAATAGAGTTATCGGTCATCCGAATACTCAACCGTCGCTAGGCTTAGACTTCTTGTACCGGCTTACCCGATGCTTCGATACTGATATCGGCCGCCGCTGTCATGGGGTCGGAACACTTTCCCACAACATCGACCCGCTGAATGATTCAGGCGAGGAATAAGCTGTCGGACAATACCTGTCGGCCGAATGACCGCTTGCGGTGCATCCCGGCCGAAGCTGTCTTTTGGGCGAGCGTCGACCACCTGGCGGCAGAGCACTCATTCCGATGCCAGCACCGGATTGCCCGGTCGAAACTGTGTTTCGTAGAAGATCCGGACTGACAGGACTACCCCAGCAATAAGAATGGCGACTCCTGCGGTTTCTACAGCGCTCGGCCATCGCACATGGACTGCCAGCCCGCCGATGACACCAAACGCGGTTTCCGAAACGATCAATTGCGCGGCCAGTGCGACAGGCAAGTTTCTTGAGGCAATGTTCCAGGCCCACACGCCGCATACCGTTGCCAGTAGTGCGAACGATACGCCCCAAACATAGAGCGAGCCGGCGGAATGCCAGCCGAAGCCGAGCTTGGGAAGCTGGAAGAGACCCATTGCAGCTCCGGCCGGGTAGAAGGCAAGCATCAAGACGCCTCCACCGACGAGAATAAGAGCGGACCACACACCAGATGGCATGTCAGGCCGGGCGGCCAGTGCGGCCTGGTTGGAAATCGCGAACCAGACCCACAACGCGACCGCTGCAAGCGCCAATGGAACGCCGATCCAGAATGAACGGACAGAATCCAATCCTTCGGCCGTGAATACCGTACCATTGACCAACATTAGACCGACCAGGACCAACATGAGGGGCATCAGCAGAAACCGCCATGGCAATGATGCCTGCCGTTGATTGCCGATGACCATCAGAGCGATTGGAACCAGACCAAGAAAGGCGGGAGCAATTACTGGCCCCGCAAAAATGGCGGCTCCCGTTACCGTCAGGAAGTAACCGACATAGCCAATGAAGGAGAGCCAGATCGTGGAAAGCACGTTTCGGAGCGTGAGATATTGTACCGCCCCCTTATTCGAAAACAGAACGCACAAGCCGACCAATGCGGAGGCTACATGGCGGACAAGGGCAAAATCAAAGGTCGAATAGCCACCAATTATGAAGGGCACAACGAAGTTGAGCGAAAAGGCAAAAGCCGCGAAGAGTGCGGCAAGTACGCCTATGTAGAAGCCTTTTTCCATCGTCCTGCCCTCTGGTCTTCCAAACACCGGTACATCCTTGGCTGCTGCCCTGTCGACGATCTTCCAAAATCGGCGTTGAGCAACCGAGCGTTTGCGCGCGCGTTGGACTTGCCCAACATCGCGTCGGATTAGAGCGGCCGAATGTATACGGCGTGTGTTTGTTGAGCGTCGATTTGTACCGGAATGTACCTTAGGTCGCGGGTGCCGAGGTGCCGACGCATTCCATGACGAAGGGCAAATTGACTTATCTGGCGCGATCCGGACGTGATTGATCTTCTGCAGCCAGCCGGATTCGCCAAACGAACCTCAAAGTTTTCCCGAGGGTCGATCGGGGCATGGGCTCTCAGCCCTGCCTTACCTTCTGCTCCAGGCCAAGAACGGCCGATAGTGTCGCTGGACTATAAGCAGAGTTCGATCGGGCTGGATGACATAGATCTCCTCGACCTCACGCCCCGTCTGATCCGTGAACGTATGGGGGAACGAAGAGCCGATCGGCGCCTTTGTCAGCTTCGTTCGAGGCTGGCCGCCATAGGTTATGCTGCCGGGAATAGGCGCATATCCTTCCCCCGAATAGGAAACCGACGTGACCGCGCAACCCGCAACAAGAACTGCCATCATCGCCGCCGCTACTATTTGGATCATCCTCAGGCCCCCAGGTTATAGTCAGATTCTCGCACATGTAGTCACCGCCGATCAATGGTGTACCTTATTTCTCGATGTGTTTGTCGCAGAAAGCGATCGGACGCTTGAGGCTGCCTAAGGCCTGAGCGATCCAGATTGTTTGCTCTGCTGCTGCATAGGCGCAATGCGCCCCTCGCACCCAGAACCGCGGAAATGTTCGCCCTGGCGTGACCGCCATCTCAATGCGAACGGCGCGCCGCGAGCAGCTTGTCACCGGACAGCTGCCGGCCCAATGCCATCGGAATGAACAAAACGATTTCCATGACTTATCGGAGGAATTCAAGGTGTGGACATTGTATCGCAATGTATCCAAAGATCCGTTGGATACAGAGACATGCAAGCCCGCAGGCCGTAAACATACGGCGGATACATCAGGGGCGTCGCTAGCAGTGCAATAATGGAGATCGCGCGATGGAGCACATCGACCACATCCTGATCGTCGATGACGATCGCGAAATCAGGGAGCTCGTGTCGAGCTACCTGAAGAAAAACGGCCTGCGTGTCACCGCCGTCGCCGACGGCCGGCAAATGCGCGCATTCCTCGACGCGAACTCGGTCGATCTCATCATCCTCGATGTCATGATGCCCGGCGACGATGGCCTCGTTCTGAGCCGCGAGTTGCGGGCCGGACGACACAAGGCCGTTCCGATCGTCATGCTGACAGCGCGCACCGACGAGATGGATCGCATCATCGGTCTCGAGATGGGCGCAGACGACTACCTGGCCAAACCATTTTCGGCACGCGAATTGTTGGCGCGCATCAAGGCCGTGCTCCGGCGTACCCGCATGCTGCCACCCAATCTGCAGGTGTCGGAAGCCGGCCAACTGCTGAGCTTCGGCAAGTGGAAGCTCGATACGACAGCACGCCATCTTGTCGATTCCGACGGAACGGTCATCGCACTCAGCGGCGCCGAATATCGCCTTCTGCGCGTCTTTATCGACCACCCCCAACGGGTGCTGAACCGCGATCAGCTTCTCAACCTGACACAGGGCCGCGACGCCGAGCTTTTCGACCGCTCGATCGACCTTCTGGTCAGCCGTGTCCGCCAGCGGCTTGGCGACGATGCCCGCGAACCGACCTACATCAAGACCGTCCGCAGCGAAGGCTATGTCTTCTCCATGCCGATCGAGATCACCGAGGCCCGCTGATGGCGACGCACGCCCTTCTGAATGGATTTCGTCTGTGGCCGCGCACCCTCGGAGCGCGGCTATTTCTTATTCTGCTTGCGGGCCTGGCGGTCGCCCATGCCATGTCGTTCACCGTGCTGTTTTTCGAGCGCTACACGGCCGCCAGATCGGTGATGTTCAACACCCTCGAAAACGATGTTTCGACCTCGATCGCCATCCTCGATCGCCTCCCGCCAGACGAGCGCGCCGACTGGCTCGATCGCCTTGACCGGGGAAGCTACAGGTTTGTTCTGGGGCCGGGCCTGCCAGGAAAACCGGCGCTCGATGCACGCGGCACCGAATTTGCCGCCAAGGTACGGGCGGCGATCGGGCCGAAATTTCCGATCACGGTCGAAACCATCCCCGGTCCGAATTTCCGCCTTCAGGCGCATCTCGCCCTCAGCGATGGAACGCCCCTGACGATAGACGTCAATCCCGCGGGCATTATGCCCCTCGCCGACTGGCTGCCCTATGTACTCGCCGCGCAACTGGCTTTGTTGGTCCTCTGCAGCTGGTTTGCCGTGCGTCAGGCCATTCGTCCTCTCGTCAATCTCGCAAAAGCGGCTGACACACTTGATCCGAACGTGAAGGCCCTTCGCCTGAGTGAGACGGGACCAAGCGAAGTCGCCTATGCCGCAACCGCCTTCAACGCAATGCGCGAGCGCATCGCTCAATATCTAGAGGAGCGCGTCCAGATACTTGCAGCCATATCGCATGATCTGCAGACGCCGATCACGCGCATGAAGCTCCGGGCAGAAATGGCCGAGGATTTCGGCGATCGGGACAAGTTGATGCAGGATCTCGGCGAGATCGAACGTCTCGTCAAGGAAGGCGTCGCCTATGCTCGTAGCGCCCACGGCAATGTCGAAAAACCTTCGCGCATCGACCTGTCCTCGTTCATCGAGAGCCTTGTCTACGACTACCAGGACACCGGCAAGGCCGTTGCTATCAAGGAGATGAGCGGCGGCGCGATCATGACGCGGCCGCATGCCTTGAGGCGCGTTTTGACCAACCTCATCGACAATGCACTGAAGTTCGGCGGCAGCGCCGAGATCGAGGTGAAACGCCGCTCCGATGAGGGCATCGTGATCAGCGTGCTCGATCACGGCCCCGGCATTCCGGATGATCAGTTGGAAGCCGTCCTCAAGCCTTTCTTCCGGCTGGAACAGTCGCGCAATCGCGACACCGGCGGAACCGGACTTGGCCTTGCTATTGCCGTGCAGCTGGCCGCGGCAATCGGTGGGTCGCTGACGCTGCGCAACCGCGACGGCGGTGGCCTCGTGGCGGAAATCGCCATCAACAAAACCGCGGCTTAACCCGCCGCCGGGCACACTCTCCAATAAAAAGAGCGGCAGCCGTGACGGCTGCCGCTCCTCAACATCACACACCCGATCTGACGGGGAGGACCGTTTTTCTTATCTCGTCAGACGAGGTTTATGGTGACGTTGATATTGCCGCGTGTTGCCTTGGAATACGGGCAGGTCTGGTGTGCCGCGTCGACAATGGCCCGCGCAGTTTCCTGATCAATGCCCGGCAGGCTGACGTTGAGGCGTGCCTGAAGAGAGTAGCCGCCGGTGCTGCTGCAAAGGTCCACCTCGGTATCAACCGCAAGGTTGGCCGGAAGCGCGACCTTCAGGCTGCCGGCGGCAAAGCCCATTGCGCCAATGAAGCAGGCCGACCAGCCGGCGGCAAAAAGCTGCTCGGGGTTCGTCCCCTGCCCCGTGCTGCCCGGCGAGGACAGCTTGACGTCAAGGCGACCGTCGGAGCTGTGCGATGCTCCATCGCGGCCGCCGGTCGTGTGTGTCTTACCAGTGTAGATGACTTTCTGGTTCTCACTCATACTGTTCTTCCTTTCGACGAAATGGACGCCGCCGAGGCCCGATTGCCTCGCTTGCGGTCGAACACAGATGGCGCTCCGCACGTGTCTGGAATGTTTCGCCGTCACGCTGAAATGTAACCAACTCCCCCACAGACGTGGGGCCGATACACTGCGATACGAACCACAGGCGAAAGGCCGATATCTCAACCAATTGCCGGACGCAGATTGCGACTGATGAGATCGCTTCACACGCGTACCCATGAAAAAACCCGGCGTGAACGCCGAAAACGCTCTCCGCCAGGTTCAGAATTCCAAAGGCCAAACCGGAAAAGCCGCGGCTATCCACCGGTAGAGCGATCAGAACCGGTCGACGTCGACCACGGCCTGTGCAAAGGCTTGAGGCGCTTCTTGCGGCAGATTGTGACCAATGCCGCCGGTGATCAGCCGATGCTCATACTTGCCCGAGAACTTCTTGGCATAGGCCTCCGGCTGCGGATGAGGCGCACCATTGGCGTCACCTTCTAACGTAATTGTCGGCACGCCGATAAACGGGAACTTGGCAAGCTGTGCTTCGAACTTGTCATACTTCCGCTCGCCCTTGGCCGCACTGATACGCCAGCGGTAGTTGTGAATGGTGATGTCGACGTGATCGGGATTTTCAAAGGCGGCGGCGCTGCGGTTGAAGGTTGCGTCGTCGAAATTCCACTTGGGGGACGCGAGTTGCCAGATGAGCTTGGCAAACTCGCTCCGGTATTGCTCATAGCCTTTGCGACCGCGTTCGGTCGCGAAGTAGAACTGATACCACCAGGCTAGCTCCGCCTTCGGCGGTAGCGGCGCCTTGTTGGCTTCCTGGCTGCCAATGAGGTAACCGCTGACGGAAACCAGGGCCTTGCAGCGCTGCGGCCAAAGCGCCGCGATGATGTCGGCCGTCCGAGCGCCCCAGTCGCAACCGGCGATCAGCGCCTTCTCGATCTTCAGGACATCCATGAACGCCACGATATCGGCAGCAATCGCAGCCTGCTGACCGTTGCGCATCGTCTTGTCGGAGAGGAAACGCGTAGTGCCGTAGCCACGCAGATAAGGCACGATGACGCGATAGCCGGCGGCGGCCAGCAGTGGCGCGACGTCGACATAGGTGTGGATGTCATAGGGCCAGCCATGCAGGAGAATGACCGGAGGCGCGTCGCTCGCTCCAAGTTCGGCGTAGCCGACGTTAAGCATGCCTGCATCGATCTGCTTGATTGTGCCGAACGACGTGTTGGTGCCTGGCGCGATGGCAGGAATGCGGGCAGCAGCCGGCGTCGCCGCCTGGGCAAGGCTCGTCCCGATGCCCCCTAATTGTGCGGCTGCGACGGTCAGTGCCGCCACGCCCATGAACCGCCGCCGTTGTTGATTGACTTCCTCTGCCATCGCTACTCTCCAGACTTTGTTAAAGACACCGATATTAAGCATGATCGATGTGTATCGTTTGTGTGTCCGCTGGCTGGAATTGAAACCCAATGTAGATACGTTTGTTGAGAGATACATTGGTATACATTGCACTGCTTTTGTCCGCTCCCAGCACAACCTACAACAACTCACGCGCGCGAAAATCAGCAAGGCCGGGCCAACGCGTGACCCGACCTCGAGGGCTGAAGCACCCAGCGGTTGAATATCCTAGATTCCCTGTGCGGACGACCCGATGTGGCGACAATCAAGCGGCGCGGCATTCGGCCGCACTGCGAGCCATCAAGGCTAAGAATCCGGCAGCGGTACTGGTTGAACAGCAAGGATCTCAGCTTCGGGGCGCCGGACCATTGTCGGCAAAGGCGGGGATCTCTCGAAGCCTGGCGACAACCGCTGCAATTCGGGGCCACTGGTCGAGCGGAAGCCCAGTCCGCTCCGCATTGATCGCCTGTGGGAAGAGGCAGATGTCGGCCATCGACGGCGCATCGCCGGCTACATACTGACCTGTCTGCCGCCGCGCGAGCAATTCTTCCACTGCCGTCAGGCCGACACGGATCCAGTGGCGGCTCCATTCCGCGATGTCCTCGGCCTTGACGCCGATCGTTCCCAGGTGCGCGGCCACCCGGGGCGGAAGAAGCGGATGGATATCCGCGGCGATCGCCAGGGCGACGGTCCGCGCAAAGGCGCGATCTTCAAGCTTGCCGGGCAGGAGTGGAGGTTCGGGGTAACGCTCGTCGAGATATTCGATGATGGCGAGAGACTGCGTCAGCAATACGCCTTCATCCGTCAGCAAAGCCGGAACGAGCCCCTGCGGATTGAGTTGCAGATACTCCGGCTTCCGGTTGAGTGCATCCGGCCCAAGAATTCCGATCGCCTCGCGCTCGACGTCCAGACCCTTCAGCGCAAGTGCGATCCTGACACGGGACGCAGCCGACGAGATCTTGTCCTGGAAGAGTTTCATTGTTGATTTCCTCAATAGTTCGCGTGTTGGAGCAATAGGTTATCAGACGTCACGAAGGAAGCCTTTGCAATCTGCGCGGGCTCCTGCGAGCCGGCATCCGCCGCCGGCGACAACAGCGAGAACAGTGCCGCGATCGGGGGCGGCTCGCCCGGAGCGCTATCCCAGGCGCATGGCACAGCTGCCAACGCAAGCACGGCATAAGTGATGACCAGTATGCGCATTTTTTCTTTCTCCTCGATTGCTCGGTCTGTTCGGGCCAGCGGCCGAAAAACTCAGATTGCTCGTCAGCGGGTTGAATTCAGCGTGACGGCAGCGCGTATCGTGAATGTGTTCGAATGTGCTGAGAACTGTACCTCTGTGTAAGGCTCGGGATCGGGCGGAACCCGATCCGATCTGTATTGACCATTCCTGGCCACGCGCCGCGTCGCGCGGCTAGCGTCAGCGTGACTGGTCCGCGACGAGCACTGGTCGCTCGCGATACTGCTCCGGGAAAAGCCGCTTCAGAGCTTCGATCTTCGGCTGCTCGTAGATGTAGACATAGGGCTGGCTGGGATTGTTGTAGACGTAGTCCTGATGATAGGCCTCGGCGCGATAGAACGTTTTCCCAACTTCGATCGACGTCGCAATCGGGCGACCGAACGCGCCTTCCTTGCCGAGTTGCGCGATGTAGTCGGAGGCGACCTTGGCCTGCTCGTCGTTCAGCGGAAAGATCGCCGACCTATATTGCTTGCCGACGTCAGGCCCTTGCTGATCCACCTGTGTCGGATCGTGAACCACAGAGAAGAAGATCTGCAGCAACTGGCCGTAGGTGACTTGCTTCGGATTGTAGACGATCTCCACGGCTTCAGCATGACCGGTCTGCCCTGTCTCGGTCATCTCGTAGGTTGCGGTCGAGGCACTTCCGCCGGCATACCCCGCCGTGGCACTCACGACGCCGGCAACGTGCTGAAACGCACCTTGGACGCCCCAGAAGCAACCGCCGGCAAGCACCAGCGATTGCTTTCCGGGCGTCGCTGCCACGTCATGCAGAGCCGGAGGAACGTGCTTGGCTTCCTCGGGCTTCGAACCGCCATTCAAACTCAGCGCCACGCCGCCGCCACCGATCACCGCCAGCGCCACAAGGCCGAGGCGTGCAATGGCGCGGAATGAGGCCGAAGGGTCTTTCCGTCGATTTTTCATTGTTCTGCCCTTTCATCCGAAGGTAAAGACGAATGCCTCGACACCAGGATCGAGGAAGCGGATCTCGAACGTCCGTTCCCGAACCTCTCCCGATTGTCGCACCAGTTGATAGAGCCGGGTTTCCGAAACGGTACCGTTTCCCTCAGCGTCGATATCCGAACCGTGGTCCGCGCCGGGCGCCACGCCATCCACCTTCACCTGAAAGCGGATCTTCTTGCCGTCAGCGCCTGGCCCAAGCACGAGGTGCAAATCCCGTGCGCTGAACCGATAGGTGATGCCGCCGCCGGCCTGATCCAGCGAGGCCTGCTCACCGCCCACGGTCCACTTGCCTGTCAGACCCCATTCGTTGAGATCGGGCTTTCCCACCGTATAGTCGCGTGCAGCGTCTGCTCCGACGCCTTCCGGTGAGATGAAGTTGGCGGCGCGGAGGTAGCCGATATAGGATTCGCCGGATTGCAGCTGCGCGAAGTCGGGCGCCGCCTCGGCGCCCTTGGCATCGAGCGTGACGGTAGCTGCGTCGACCTTCTTGCTTCCAGCGGCTTCCGCCAGCAAGTCCTGGATCACCCGTTCGGACTGTTCGTAGTCTCCCTCGCCGAACTGGGTGTGCCGGATCTGGCCCTTGGCATCGATGAAGTAGTGGGCGGGCCAGTAGTTGTTGGCGAATGACCGCCAGATCTTGAAGTCGTTGTCGATCGCAACGGGATAGCCAATCTGGAACTTGTCGATCGCCTGACGGACGTTATCAACACGCTTCTCGAAGGCAAATTCGGGCGAATGGACTCCGATTACGACGAGGCCCTGATCCCGGTACTTCTCTGCCCAGGCCCGAACGTAGGGGATCGTCCGGATGCAGTTGATGCAGGAGTAGGTCCAGAAATCGACCAGAACGACCTTGCCGCGCAATTCTTCAGCCGTAAGCGGCTTCGAATTCAACCATTCCACGGCACCGTCAAGCGACACGAAGCGGCCGAGCACAGGCAGATCGCTTTGGTATCCCTTGCGCGCATCGTTCGCGGCGAGCTGCATCGCACTGCCCGACGGCTTTCCGGCCGTATCGCTTGCGTTATGCAGCCTGTCGAGCAACGACTGCTCGATGCGGGTACTACTCGCATAGGAAAGGCGCGACAACAGGCCGGTATCGAGCCCGAGCGCAATTGCCGTGACACCGGCCAGCACGGCGATGCCAAGCGCCTGCCGCAGACGTTCCCCAATGCCGAGCGATCGCTTCATCGCGGCAAAGACCTTCTCCCCGGCAAGGACAGCCATTGCTAGCGAGGTAGCAGCACCCGCAGCGTAGGCCGTCAGCAGGAGCGTCGTCTGAACGTTTGCCCCTTGCAGTGCGGCGCCAGTCAGGACGAGCCCGAGGATCGGACCGGCGCAGGGCGCCCAGAGAAGGCCGGTTGCGACGCCGAGAAGGAAGGACGTGCCCACGCTCCCCTTCTTGCCGCTCGCCTGCTGTGACAGGCGGCTGCCCAGGGCCACCGCGGGCCGCGTTACCACCGCGGCGATACGCGGCGAAAGCAGCGTCACGCCAAAGCCGGCGATCAGGGCGACGGCAGCGTATCGACCAATTTCGTTGGCATGCACAGCCCAGCTTCCGCCGACCGCAGCAAGCGTTGCCACGCCGGCAAAGGTCACGATCATACCGAGTAACATCGGCAGGATGCTTCGTGTAAACGGCTGACCTGCCCGCGACAGGACGAATGGCAGGACCGGGAGAATGCAAGGGCTGACGATGGTCAGCGCCCCTGCGAGATAAGCAATCAGGAATAGGATCATGTCGTCATCCCCTGCAGTTGACCGATGCTCACACACTGGTCGTTGATGGTGCCTGCATAGGACCGGTCCGAAGTATCCCGGATGTGTCGCATTCCCCCCGAATTGTATCAGAATGCAAGCGACCTCAGCAGCCGCCGATCAACGGCGAAAGCCGCCCAACTTGGCCCGCGCCAATTGCCAAATGGCGGTAGTCACTTCCCGCTGCCAATCTCCTTGCGCCACTTGGATTGGTATACTTACCAGAAGCCAGTTGCTCCCGGCCCATGCGTATTTACTTCCCACCGGCTTCGGGTGAATACTCGCCGCCGAACAATCACTATTCCGCGAGGCGGCAGAATGGATCGCATCGACGCAATGAAGGTGTTTGTGACGGCAATTGACGAGGGCAGTCTCGCCGGAGCCGCCCGTAATCTCAAACGATCGCCAACGGCAGTCAGCCGCGCTCTGAGCTTCCTGGAGGCGCATGTCGGTGTCGAACTGCTCCACCGGACGACCCGGACGCTGAAGCTGAGCGAGGCAGGTCAACGGTATGCGGCGGCCTGTCGGCGTGTGCTGGTGGATCTCGAGGAAGCCGACATGCTTGCCGGCGGCGAGCGCGCGGCACCGCGCGGAACGCTGACAATTTCGGCGCCGCCGATCCTGGGAGAAGAGGTGTTGCGCCCCATAGTGGACGACTTCCTCGAACTTCACCCGACGGTCTCTGTCCGGTTTCTTATGCTGGATCGGTTGGTGAACCTGGTTGATGAGGGCGTCGACCTTACCGTGCGCATTGGTCACCTGCCGGACTCCTCGCATGTCTCCACCCGTCTCGGTGGCGACGTGCGACGCGTCGTCGTCGCCTCCCCTCGCTATCTGGCCAACCATCCTCGTATCGTCGAACCCGCCGACCTGGCGAAACATCAGATTGTCGCGTTCAGCAACTTCGGCCTGGATTCCTGGAGCTTCACGCCGGCGAAGGGCTCGTCCATTCCGCGCACGGTTCACTTCACACCGCGCTGCATCGTCAACAGCGTTCGTGCAGCAGCGGCATCCGCTGCTGCAGGCGGCGGCTTGACGAGGCTCTACTCCTACCATGTGGCATCTTATGTGCGCGATGAACGCCTGAAGATCGTGCTCGCCGACGCCGAACACCCGCCACTTCCGGTGCACCTGCTCGCGCCGCAGGGCCGGATGTCGGTACCGAAGGTTCGCGCCTTTGTCGATTTCGCGACACCTCGCCTCCGTTCCGAATTCGCGAATATGGCAGCGGCAGCAGGCACTCTCGCCTGATTATGCCGACATTCGGTTGATTGTTGTCCGAACAGCGACAATTCTCTCAAATGTCGAATGGATCTAAATAAATTGCACCAACGCCGAGGGCGGAGGGCGGCCTCATCTGAAACGGCCGCGGCAATTGAAAGGATCACATCATGAGCACGCAACAGAAGGTCGCCATCATCACCGGCGCATCGCAAGGCATCGGCGCAGAATTGGTGCGGGCCTACCGCGACCGGAACTATCGCGTCGTCGCCACCTCCCGGTCGATCAAGCCCAGCGTCGATGCGGACATTATTGACGTCGCAGGCGATATCGGCAAACCGGAGACCGCGGAGCGGATCGTGCGCGAAACGCTCGAGCGCTTCGGCCGCATCGACACACTGGTGAACAATGCAGGCGTTTTCCTGGCCAAGCCGTTCGTCGAAATGACCCAGGAAGACTACGACCATAACCTCGGTGTCAATGTGGCTGGTTTCTTCCACATCACCCAGCGCGCCGCCACGGAGATGCTGAAGCACGGTTCGGGGCACATCGTCAACATTACCACCAGCCTCGTCGACCAGCCAATCGCTGGCGTGCCCTCTGTGCTTGCTTCCCTGACCAAGGGCGGTCTGAACGCGGCCACCCGGTCGCTGGCGATGGAGTTCTCGAAGAGCGGCATTCGTGTAAACGCGGTTTCTCCAGGGATTATCAAGACGCCGATGCATGCGGTTGAAAAGCACTCGGCACTGGCCGGGCTGAATCCGGTCGGCCGCATGGGCGACATTCGCGATGTCGTCGACGCCGTTCTCTATCTGGAGACCGCGGGCTTCATCACCGGCGAGATTCTCCATGTCGACGGCGGCTCGAACGCAGGCCGCTGGTAGCCAGCACTATGGAGAGGCTGCGCTGCAACAGCGCGACTGCCGTCAATGACGCAACCAACCCTCTTTCATTGGAGACGGAAATGCCTATCGTCACTGTACAGGTTACCCGCGAAGGAACCACGCCTGATCGCAATTCGGTCACGGCCGAAGAGAAGGCCGCAATCATCGAGGGCGTCAGCCAGGTTCTGCTCGACGTCCTCAACAAGCCGCTTGAATCGACCTATGTGGTGATCGAAGAAGTCGATCTCGACAATTGGGGCTGGGGCGGTCTGCCGACCGTGCAATACCGCAAACAGCGCGCCGCGGCAGCCAAATCCTGACACTCTCCGAAACCTCGACCGAACCCGTCGCTCGCACTCTGAGCGTCGGGTTCGGCTTGTTTTAGCGACGATACTTCCGATGGCGCCACCCCTTGTCGGGATCAATCTATGATGTGATAGCCGCCATCGATGTAGATGGTATCGCCCGTCATCAATCGCGCCGCGTCATGCGCCAAGAAGGCAGTCGCCATGCCGACATCGTCAATCGATACGAGGCTGCGCGCCGGGGCCGTTTCCTGGGCCTTGTTCAGGAGTTCGTCGAACTCGGGAATGCCCGAGGCTGCCCGCGTTGCCAGCGGGCCCGGCGAGATCGCATGCACGCGGATGCCTTTGGGTCCGAGTTCCGCGGCAATGTACCGAACGGCGCTTTCCAGCGCCGCCTTGGCGACCCCCATGACGTTGTAGTTCTTCACGACCATCTGGCTGCCGTAGTAGGTCATCGTGAACAGGCTGCCGCCGCGTTTCATCAGCGGTTCGGCAAGATGCGCCATGCGAATGAACGACCAGCAGGAAATGTCCATCGTCTTCAAAAACCCCTCCTGCGGCACATCCACGACGCGTCCCTGCAGCGTATCCTTCGGCGAAAAGGCGATCGAATGCACGAGAAAATCGAGTTCGCCCCATTGCTCCGCGACGCGGTCGAACACCGCCTCCAATTGTCCCGGGACCGCGACGTCGAGCGGCATGAAGATCGGCGCTTTCAGCGCCTCGGCCAGTGGCTCGACATGAGGCCTGGCCTTGTCGTTGAGATAGGTCACTGCAAGCTCCGCGCCCAAGGCGCGAAATGACCTTGCGCAACCCCAGGCAATCGACTGGTCATTGGCAATGCCGACCACCAGTCCGCGCTTTCCTTCGAGAAGCTTGGCCTTTACCTCGGGAATCATGTCAGCCCTCTCTTCAGCTCAATAGGTGTGGCAGGCGCCTATGCAGCGATAAGCGCGAACGTATGCCGTGCGATCATCAGTTCCTCGTCGGTCGGCACCACATAAAGAGCGACCTTGCTGTCGTCGCTCGAGACGAGCAACTCACTGGCCTCGTTTCGTGCTGGGTCGAGCGACGCTCCAAGCCAGCCAAGTTTTTTGGCAATCCGGGCGCGCATCACCGCTGAATTTTCACCGACACCCGCCGTAAACACGAAGGCGTCCAGCCCGCCGAGGGCCGCAACCAGCGCGCCGGCATTGAGGCCGATGCGATGCACGAAATGGTCGAGCGCGAGCCTCGCGCCGGCGTCGTCGCTGGCAAGCAGGTCGCGCACGTCGTTGCTGATGCCGGAAAGCCCCTTGAAGCCCGACTCCTTGTAGAGGAGATCCTGCAACTGCGGTGCCGTCATTCCATGCTGCTGGAGCAGGTAGAGAAGTACACCAGGATCGATCTGCCCGCATCGCGTGCCCATCGGCAACCCGTCGAGCGCCGTGAATCCGAGCGTGCTCTCGACGCTTAGCCCCTTATACAGCGCGCACATGGATGCGCCGCTCCCGAGATGCGCGACGATGACCCGTCCGTTGCCAACGTCAGGCGCGATCTCGGCCAGGCGTCCGGCCACATATTCGTAGGACAGCCCGTGAAAACCATAGCGCCGGATACCCTCGTCGAAATAGTGCGCCGGAATGGCATAGTGGTCCGTCATTGGGTCATGGCCGCGATGAAAGGCGGTGTCGAAGCAGGCGACCTGTGCAAGCTGCGGCTGGCGTTCCAGCAACACACGGATCGGCGCGAGGTTGTTGGGCTGGTGCAAGGGCGCCAGCGGCGTGTATTGCTCCAATTCGCGGAGCAACTCCTCATTGATGCGCGCTGGACGTGAATGGTTCGGACCGCCATGAACAACCCGGTGGCCGACAGCAACCAACCGGCCCTGCTGCCTCTGACGCAACCACTCCCCCACCAGCCGCATCGCCGCCGGCAGATCGGGAACGGTTTCGGGTGGATGATTTTCGTTCTCCAGCCGCTCGCCGCCGGCGCTCTTGACGGTCAGGTGCGGCGCGGTGCCGATCCCCTCCATCTGCCCCTTGATCAGCCGCTCCAACGAGTCCGCGACCGAAAATACCTCGAACTTCAGGCTGGACGAACCGGCATTCACGACGAGGATGGTGTCCATGGCCTCAACCACCCTGTATCGGTGCCGTGCGGCGGCGCGCATCGGCAAGCAAGACGCCGACGGCGCAAGAGGCAAGACGGGCCCGCACCGAATCTGCCCGCGATGTCAGGATGATCGGCACGCGCGCACCGAGCACGATGCCAGCTGCATCTGCCCTTGCCAGGAAGGTGAGGTTCTTCGCCAACATGTTGCCGGCTTCCAGATTGGGAACGACGAGGATTTCGGCGTGGCCGGCAACCGGAGAGTGGATACCCTTTATCCTCGCCGCTTCCGGGTCGATTGCATTGTCGAAGGCAAGCGGTCCGTCGAGAATACCGCCGGTAATCTGTCCGCGCTCGGCCATCTTGCAGAGCGCGGCGGCGTCGATTGTCGAAGGGATCTTCGACGTGACCGTCTCGACGGCCGAAAGGATCGCCACCCGCGGCGTGCCAAGGCCGATCTGCGTGAAAAGGTCGATGGCGTTCTGGATAATGTCCCGCTTGGCGTCGAGATCCGGCGCGATGTTGATGGCTGCGTCGGTGATGAAGAGCGTTTCCGCATGATGCGGGACGTCCATGACGAAGACATGGCTGATCCGCCGCGCTGTCCTCAGTCCTGTGGCTGATGAGGTCACGGCCCGCATGAGCTCGTCCGTGTGCAGGCTGCCCTTCATCAGCAGTTCAGCACCGCCTTCGCGGATGATTTCCACTGCCTTTGCCGCGGCCGCGTCGCTGTGCGGCGTGTCGATCAGTTCGAACGGCGAGATATCGAGGCCGTGCGATTTTGCGACCGCACGCACCTTTTCCACCGGCCCGACAAGGATCGGATGCATCAGCCCGACCTCGGCTGCTTCGACAGCGCCGCGCAGCGACGTCTCATCGCAAGGATGGACGACGACCGTTCGCATCCGCGGAACCTGCTTTGCTTTAGCGATCAGCCGCTCGTATTTCTCATGACTCTCGGCTTCTTCCCTGGCGTTGTTCAGATCCGGCATCTGCGTCTGCTCCATGTTGAAAAGACCGGGTTCAAGCCCCGCGTCTGACAGCCTTGACCGGGGTGGGCTTCATCGGCGGCGTTACGGGCTCGGCGACGGTCTCGCTGCCAACGTCGAAGAGCCCGATGATCCTCTGCCACCGCTTCTCGGCTTCTTCCGAAAGCGGACCCCGCGCATTCAGAACCTGCCGAAGCGAATCCAATGCTTGGCGGCGACCGCCCTCCTCCGCCGGCAGCAGGCGGGGGATCGCGTTCACGGCGTCTTCCTCATCGATCAGCAGCATGAAGAACTGATCGCGGATTAACGCCTTGAATTCGCTGAGCGTCATTGCCGGCATTCCGTCCTCGGCGCGCCGCATCCGGCGGATGGCGGCAAAGCCACGCTCATCGGCTGCGCCACTCGCCATCGCGACGTAAAGCAGGCTGCGCGCCATGCCCTCCCGAAGCCCGCCGTTGCCGATTTGCGCCTTGAGTTCCTCGATCCTCGCCTTGAGCATCTGGACATGCATGCCGGTCTTGGCCGCGCGCCGATGTGGCGTTGCATCGGACGGATCGATACCGACAGCCGCCTGCAGCAGCGGAGACCCATAAACAGTGAGAAAGGTCGCCTCACTCAGCGCCTCCATCCCCTCGCGCCAGGCGTCCAGCCCCGCTACCATCTGGCGCGAGACGGCCTGCTCCATGGCCAGAAACGGATTGTCCGCAGGAACCGGACGACGTTCGTCCGCCACCTCGACAGCGAGATCCGCAATCGGCGCCATCCAGGGATTAACGTCGGAGAAGAGCTCATATTGCAGCCGCAGCGGGTGCGTTGCCCGCAATTGTTCCGCCGCCCAGTCGGGCACCATGGCGCGGACGAAAGGCTGGAGGAACGTCTTGTAGAGCGACAGGTTGATGTCCGAGACCTTTGCGACGGTCGCAAAGCGGCGATCGTCCTCGGCGTCATTGCAACCGAGCTCACGGATATCGTCGAGCGTTCTTGCCTCGCATCGCATGATCCAATCGCCCTCGACCAGGTCTCCGCCGATGGTCTCGTCTGTCCTTGCTTCGAAGGTCGCTTCGTAGAGACCGGGCGGCAGCGCATCGATCAGGTCGATATTGCTGGAGAACTCGCCGTGCTCCTTGCGGGCAACGCTCGCAGACACGAAGATCCCGAGATGGCCGATCGTTTCATGTACCGTGTAGACGATCGTCTGCCCGTGCGAACGTATCTCGTTCACATCGTCGTAGAGGTCCAGCACCCAGCCGAGCGCCTGCGCGGGCGGCGTGATGTTGTCCCCTTTCGAGCAGAAGACGACGATCGGCGCGCGAATATTGCGTAGGTCGATCGCCTCGCCATTCGATGTCTTTATGCGGCCCGCCGCCAGATTATTGCCGACGAAGAGCTCGTCCACGATGAATTGGATCTCTTCGGCATTCAGGCTGACGTGCCCGCCCCACCACTCTTCGAAGCCGAGATAGCGCGGCGCCTCGGTGTCGATCTTGGAGTAGAGGTTGTACTGCTTGGTCCAGAGCGTGTTGGCCGGGTTCTGGTTCTCGAAATTCTGCACCAGCCATACGCCGTCGAACTGCCCGTGTCCGAGGTCGCTGGTAAGCGCCGTCAGCCAGCTGCCGCCGAGCAACCCACCCGAGTAGCGCATCGGGTATTTGCCGCGTTCGCCGGCCCAATAGGACAGCGGCGCGCCGGCAATGATGACCGAGCCGAACAGTTCCGGGCGCATGGCGGCCAGCATCATGACGGCCCATCCGGCCTGGCAATTTCCAATCACACAGGGCTTGGCGTCCGCCTGAGGATGCAGGGAAATCACCTTTACAAGAAAAGCAGCCTCGGCCTGCGCAATGTCTTCGATCGTCTGCCCCGGCACTGGCTGTGGGAGGAAGCCGATGAAATAGCAAGGATGCCCAGCCTTGAGCGCGACACCGATCTCGCTGTCCGCCTTGAAGCCGCCGATGCCGGGCCCGTGTCCGGCTCTCGGATCGACGACAACGAACGGCCGGCGCGTGTCGTCAACCTCGATCCCCTTGGGCGGGACGATCCGAACCAGCGCGTAGTTGACGGGTCTCGGGAGGGAACGTCCATCAATGACGATCTCCGGCGTGAAGCTCAGTACATGCGGCGCCGTCGCTTCGGCGTGAGCCCGATATTGGTTGCCGCGCTTTCGCATGACATCCCAGAACAGCACGCTGCGCTGCGTGGCATCCATGGCATAGTCGAAAAAGAAGCCCGCAGGACCGAAGTGAGTGGCGAAATCAGCTGTCGGAAGATACGAAGGGTACCGCATGCCAAATCTCCTCGTTCACCCTCTCGGCGAGAGGTCAAAGACTTATGCTCGGAGTGTATTCGCGATCTGCGTCTGCACTGTGAATAGTTAACCGCACCGTCATTCATGCGCTTTGTTCGCACATGCAGCATAAGTCCATTCGGTCCACGGCACCAACGTATTTTACGGTAGCATACGGAATTCGACGCAGGTCGGGCGAGACCGCGATGGAGCGACGTGCAAAACGACCGCAGCGCGTCACGAAGATTATTTGCTGCCCCAACATCAGGTCACAAGCATTTTATAGGCTGGCAGCATGGCTACAGCGTTACCCAGCCTGAGGAACCGTCGCGCTCAATTACCTCGAGGGACCGGCGTCCGGTCAACGGTCGTGGTTAACCTCAGCGCCTGGGTTGGCTCGGTTGCAGATCCTGAAAGCCGATCTCAGGACATCCTCGAATGTTGGCAAAGGTGATATCGCGGCGTTCACCCCACTCGGTCAGCCCTCTCAGCGTCACGACGTTCTCGTCGCGATAGACCAGGTCAGTCCGACGGATACCTGCTCGCCGTGCCCTGTTTTGCGCTTGGCTGACGTTGCAGGTGCCTTCCGATGGCGACACTTGCCAGGTGCTCGTCCCTCTGCCGTCGGATTGCCAGCCGCCTGACTGAGCTGAGGCCACCGACGGCGCTAAAGCGACGAGGATCATCAAGGTCTTGTGGAAGGCGGCTTTCATGATCCCTGCCCCGGTTGCACTGCGCTTGAGCACTCAGGGCCAAGATAGACGGACCTGCGCATAGCGCAATCACCAGTGGGCGGACCCGCGCTCCATTTGCTCGCAAATGAAGGTGAAGTCGTGCGCCAGCGTTAATAACCGCCTAACGCTGGCGCCGATCGTCTGAGTTATCGAACCCGCAACTACCGCGCAAGCTCGCCCTCGGGACGACCGCGTCCAAGCTTGTCAGGGAGCGGCTGCCCTTTCGGCGTGAACTCGAGCGACCCTGAATTTATGCAGAAGCGCTCGCCTGTCGGAGGCGGGCCGTCGAGAAAGACGTGCCCCTGATGCGCGCCGCAGCGTGCGCAAACGATCTCTGTTCTGACCATGCCGTAGCGGGTATCGCGAATGCGCCGCAGGTGATCCTTGGCGGCAGGCGCAGTGAAGCTCGGCCAGCCTGTCCCGCTTTCGAATTTGGAAACGGCCTTGAACAGGGGAAGACCGCAGAGGCGGCAAGTATAGAGCCCCTCGCGTCGCTCGTGGAGGAAGACGCCACAAAACGGCGCCTCCTCGCCATGTTCCAAGAGCAGATGACGGTCGTCCTCACTGAGATCCGCCACAAGCTGCTGCATCTGTTCTTGTGTGGGAGGGGTGAGATCGAACTGCAATTCGACGACATCACGCATTCCTGTTTCTCCTTGGGTGCTCCGGCGGATTGCCGGAACGTCACATGAGTTTACCTCAGCAGGGCCGGCGCCGATGTAGCGCTGCGCCGGGCGCGTTCTTCATCCGTTCAGATGAGATTGAGCGCCACGTCGATATTGCCGCGCGTTGCCTTGGAGTACGGGCAGATCTCGTGCGCTGCGTGGATCAGTTCCTCTGCGACATCTCGGTCGATGCCCTGCAGGCTGACGTTGAGCCGCGCGCGCAGAAAAAAGGATCCGCCGTCGGCGTTCAGATCGATTTCCGTGTCGATCTCGGGCTCGACGGGCAGCTTGATCTTTCTCTGGGCTGCAGCGAGCTCGATGGCGCCAATGAAACAAGCAGACCATGCGGCGCCAAAAAGGCGTTCGGCAGCCGGGTGCGGCTGCGACAGGCGAAGATCCAGCTCGCCATCGCTGCTGCGTGTGAAACCGTCGCGACCACCCTTGTTATGGGTCTTGCCGGTAAAGAGGAGCTTCTCAGTCATCGTAAAATCCTTTCGGGTCAGCTTTTCATTCGCATCCGCTTTAATCGAATACGATCTAAATATGTTGCTCGAAAGGTGTCGTCAATACCATTGCGATTTAATCGGATGCGATTTATATAGAGAGAAGCGAAAAGCAACCGAGTAGGATCTCCCATGTCCGCATCCAAAACCGCCAAAACCCTGGAGACAGAGGCGCCCGTTTCCGGCGAGGCCGACAGCAAGAACAACAAGCTTTCGAACTTCCTATGCTTCGCGGTCTATTCCGCAAACCTGGCCTTCGGCCGTGCGTACAAGCCGATCCTGGACCAGCTGAACCTGACCTACACTCAATACATCGCGCTGGTTGCCCTCTCCGATAAAGACGACCAGACGGTCGGAACACTGGGCGAAAAGCTATTCCTGGAATCGAACACGCTGACCCCCATGCTCAAAAAACTTGAATCTCTGGGCTATATCCGCCGCAAACGCGATCCCGCTGATGAGCGGCAGGTACGATTGAGCCTGACGGCGGCTGGACGCGACCTTGTCGCTGCGGATCCCGGCGCGCCACTGGTCGATGCGACCGGCCTCGGAGAGGACTTCCCAGTCGTGCAGAAATCCGTGGTACGCCTGCGCAACAACCTCCTGAAGGCAACGCAGGACGGATCGGCAAAGGATTGATCTCTACTGCGCCCGTGAGCGTCGATGTATTCGGCGCTCCGCCGCCTCAGGTGCAGATGCCACCAAGGAGAACTTCCATCCCGGCGATTGGCATGGCGCTTGGCAACTGCGCGCGTGAAATCGCCTGCATAGGGTGGAGAAAGACGGGTTGCCCCTTATCTGAGGAAGGAGATCCGAAACGGAGACCGAAAGGACCCGCGCAATGGCAAAGAACACGATCTGCCTGTGGTACGACAAAGATGGTGAGGCTGCCGCCCGGTTTTACGCCGAAACTTTTCCCGATAGCGCAGTGGACGCCGTCATTCGCGCACCTGGAGACTATCCAGACGGCAAGCAGGGAGATGTATTGGTTGTCGAATTCACGGTTGCGGGCATTCCGTGCATCGCCTTGAATGGCGGTCCAGTATTCAAGCAGACCGAAGCCTTCTCATTTCAGATCGCAACGGAGGATCAGGCGGAGACCGACCGCTATTGGAACGCCATTGTCGGCAATGGCGGTCAAGAGAGCGAGTGTGGCTGGTGCAAGGACAAGTGGGGTGTGTCCTGGCAGATCATACCGCGCATCCTGACCGACGCGCTTGCGGCAGGCGGTGATCAGGCAAAGCGTGCTTTTGATGCGATGATGACCATGAAGAAGATTGACGTTGCGGTGATCGAAGCCGCCCGGCGTGGTTGAGGTGCCAGCGCGGCGCGCCACATCCTCTCTCCGCCCGAACGTCCATCTAGCGCGCAGCCACGGTTAGGGGCTGCAGTGGCAGTACGCCGGCAATTCTCCTGAATGGGACGCGCGTCGGGCAGCGTTTACCCTAGCGAGCTGACACCATCGGAAGCTCATTTGCCTCCATCATCTCGGCCGCCTTGGCGTATCCGCCACCCATGCCGTCCAGAAAGTGCAGATGCGAATCTGGTTTGCCCGAAGGCACGAAGCAGGTCATGAGCGCGTGAGATTGGCGATGCAGTCCGAAGTTGACCTCACCCCGCGCCTTTGCTGCAACCAGGATGGCTTCGACCGCTTCAATCTGTTCGCGTGTGCAATCCAACGTTAGACGCAGGCCATCGTCAAATTTGCGGAAGTCTGAGTTGGAGGCGACCGCCAACCAGGTTTCGAGGTTGACCGACCTCGCCCTGTCCTTGGTGATGGCGGTATCCCGCGACAGGGGATGGGCTTGCCGCGTGCCGGCGTCGAGAACGGAAAGCACGCACTTCGCCAATGCCGCGAAGGCTTCGGGGCTCCGGCCCTCGGATGGCTCGACCAGTAGCGACAGGATCTCGCCCCTCTGGCTCGGAAACGGCTCCCAATCGCAGCTCAGGCCGGTCAGATCGGGCTCGGTTGTGTAGCTGCCTGGCTTCACCAGATATCGGCCGTTCTTGATTTGCCGCTCTGCCCACTTGAGACCGCCGCCGGCAAACATCGCGTAAGTCGCGTCTTCAGAGGCGGCGTAGCGCGCGACGCGCACGTCGCGTCCGTTGGCACGTATCTCGCCCACGGACAGGTGGCCGGCCCGGAGAGCAAGGTTGAGATTGGTCTTGGCAAAGGCGACAACCTGCCGCAACGCTGATGTCGCGGTCATGATCCCCTGCGGTGGCAGCGCGAATGCCGCACCGTCTCCGCGAAACACAAAGGGGAAATCAAAGTCGCCCCAGGCATTCCCAACCGCGGCAATCACCGATGCGCCGGCATAGTTGACGTCTTCATAGCGCCCGGACTTGATCGCGGACGTCGAACCGACGACGTCTGTTATGCCGACCAGCCAATCGTCGGGCAGCGCCTCATAGATAGACGGGTCAAGCACTCGCGAAAACTCACTATAGGCCTGGGGCGCGTTTGGGTGTTGGCCGCCCATCGCGCGTTCATCGGTTTGCACGGCATCGTCGGCTGGCTCCATGAACCTTTTCCCTTGCCTCATAGCAAAGTCCCTTTCTGTTGATTTACTTCGTACACGAATAACTCGGATGCGCTTTAAGTACACAAACAGGATCGCGAGGTCAATACATTTGCGATTTAATCGGATGCGATGTATGCGTCGCGGAAAATTGCGAAGATCACTCGGCGCCAGTAGGACCGAGACAGTCGCCGCGGCTTTCTTCGAAAATTCGGACCTGGGACATCCTGACCCGCAGCGGAAAGAGCATCATCCGAATTGGGGTCGGCTACGAACGGCGGATCACCATTCGAGCCCGGCATTCCCCGAAAGGTTCATAGCGGACATCCGCGAAACAGGTGACAGCTCCCAAAGTTCTGTGTGGATTACCGTATGTGATAAATTCCCTATTTCCATACTTCAGGTAGCATGTGCTTGGATGATTACATTTCCTAGTCATCAAGAGGTCACTGCAAAACTCACATCGTCTGTTTTGCGGTGACCTCGCCAAAATCCCAACCAAAATCTCAGCGGACCGACGCTTAGAGACGCCCTCTCAGAGTTTGGCCGCAATGTCGCCCGCAACATAGAGCAAGCAGCGTCGACGGCGTAGGCGACGGGCGTATGACGCAACGAAGCCTTGCAACGCATCGCTCGCGTTCCCATCTTATGGCGGTCACCCGAAAAATTCGAACCTGACATGGTCGACGCATCGTGCGTCCCATCTCACTGCGTTTCCTCCGGTCTGCGTGATGGAAACAAAGGTCGCCATGTCGAGCATGCCGCCAGTGCGGCAAAGGACTTCAATTGAACAAACCCATTACCGCCGCCGCCCCAGCGGCGAGTCCGCGCGAGCGCGATGACGCCGCTCGCCGCCCGGACAAGAACTGGAAACCTTACCCCTGCCTTCTCACCCGTCGTGAGCTGCAGGAGCTGATCGCCGAGCAGCTTGGCTGAGAGGCACTCAATCGCAACAACAAGGAGAAAAAGATGCAGGTCATTGTCAGAGACAACAACGTCGAACAGGCCATGCGCGCATTGAAAAAGAAGATGCAGCGCGAGGGTGTTTTCCGCGAAATGAAGGAACGCCGGGCTTACGAGAAGCCATCGGAGCGACGCGTGCGCGAACGAGCACAGGCGATCGCCAGACAACGCAAGGCCAACCGCAAGAAGTTGCAGCGCGAAGGTCTCCTGGCCTCGCCCAAGCGCCGCTCATCGGGCCGATAACTTTATAAGATGACCGCCGGGAGTCCTCGGCGGCATTCCACCCCAAGAAAGGGTCGATTATGGAAGAACTGCATAGCTTGACTGTTTCGGACGAACGACTCGAAGACTGCCGGGAGGTGATCGAGCCGGATCTTCAGGATCTGATCCGAACGACGATAGCATCCGGCTTTACCGCTGAAGAGGTTCTGATCGCAATCAGCGAACTTGTGGCGGAGGACTTCGCCGTATCGGCAAGACTGCCAAGTGTCCACTGACTCGCGTCGAGTTGGCTGCCGAAACAGCCTCGCATCAATATGTTGTCGAGGCATCGTCTTGAGGGCGGGATAGGTGTTGAACGGCTCCCGCGAACACCTACATCCCGCTTATCGTTTGTTGGCAGAGAGGAGGTTCATCATGAACACGATCAGCCATGCAACCGAACCAAGGTGGGCCGCACCGGTGGCTATCCGGATTGGAACGCGCCCCTCTGAACATATTCATGGTCCGGCTGAAGCTGTTGACTATCTGGAGCACAGGTGGCCACTCCAAAGCAGCATGCACGTTGAGGCGGCGAAGCGTCGGTGCGTGGAAGCCATGAACCACCTTGCACACCTGGAAGCCGCCAGAGATGCCTTTGTCGCAGCCGCGGTCGAGGCCAAGGTTTTGGCGTGACTTGCTCCGAGGCGAAGGCCGCTGATGATCACGGTCGTCTTCGCCGCCCAGTTGCGCAAAGTCCAACAGCTGCGCCCGACATCCGAACGCCCTGTGTCAAACCACGTTGGCCCGGGCGGGGAAGGCGCTGACGATTAGTGTGTCGTGACGGACTTTGGAGAACGCGTGCGACGGGGCTTGTCTCCGGGCGCAGCCGTTATCGCGATCGCGGCCGCCTTTGTCTTCTTCGCCGTAGGCTTGTCGGCAGCGGGTTTCGGCGCGGCGCGCGGCTTGGCGGATTTGGCCTTGGCCGTCGGCTTGCTTGCATTGTCTGCCTGCTGGCCGAATTCCTTGAACGCCTGTAGCCAGTGTTTCATATCCTGGCCGTGCGGGCGCCCCTCCTGCTCCCAGATTTCATAAGCACGACGACGGATTTTCTCTTCACGCTCGTTCATGATGGGACCCTGCTTTTGGTTGAAACCCAATCTTAATTGGAGCAAGCGGTCCAATAGGCAATGGAGATACCAGCGGTCGATTGATCGAACGAAGCAGGCTTGGCGGCGAACTAAAAGCAACAATTGTCTTTTCCGAAATCCCTCTATCTACCCTCGCGCGAATTAAATCGAACAGGAAGGAAAGCGAGATGAAACGCACGTCGATTTTGCTGCTTCTGGCAGGGGCCACGATTGCCGGATGCACGCCCACCGAGCAAGGCGCGGGAATTGGTGCAGCCTCCGGCGCGGTCATCGGTGGCGTGGCGACCGGCAACGTGCGCGGTGCCGCCGTGGGCGCAGCGATCGGCGGTGCCACTGGCGCGGTCATTGGCAACGTCGCTGGGCGGCCTGGTCAGTGCTACTTCCGTGACCGTTACGGTCGGCGATACATCGCCAGCTGCCCGCGTTGAGCTGGCGCTCGCGGCACGGGCTCGAGGATCAGCTCTCGCTGCTAAAGATCTCGACGGCCGCCGCGACAAGCTCGGCATTGTTCGCGGCGATCATCCCGCTGGGAAGGAGCTTTCCATCTTCCAGGCCGACGCGGGTGGAATAGCGTCGTTCCTTCGCCAGCCGGACAAACGGCCAGACGGTCGCGTCGAAGCCATGCATCAGGACGGACCGCTGCACATTCCCACGCTGTAGCGTGCCGACGATCCCCTCCGCGACATCGAAAGCGCCCCTCAGGTCCTGTTCGTTGTCAAGTTCGATGAGGATGCGCAAAACGCGCTCATGGGCTTCAAGTCCGATGTACCGCTCCGCATCCGCGACTGACGCCAACCCGACTTCAATCCCAACTCCCTTATCGCGGAGCAATGCCATGACGGCGGGGGCATCGTCCTCCGAGAGGTTCACCGACGCATAGTCGGGCAGGACACTCCAGCAACGAATGGCCTCAAGGGTGCGGTGCGCGTCGCCTTCAATCCAGGCACCGGTGGATATGCCGAGAAACGAACCCGGACAGGAGCCCCGAACCGCAGCAATGGTCTCATCAACAGCGCCGAGACTTTCCTTCCCGTCAACGGCACGCGGATGAATGTGGAGTTCCGCGGCACCGGCAGCGACCACGGCGGCGGCATCCCGTGCGATTGCTTCAACCGTGACAGGCAATTGCGGATGATAGTCGATTGGCCGCGCGCCGTTGATACAGGCCTGAACGATCATGGAAATTGAACCTCTTTCGTGTCTGCCTGGCGCAGTTGATACCTGCTGACGAGAAATGGCAACAAACGCGATCCGTCGTCGACGATCCGCATCTCCGTCGTGAGGAGACGATGGCCACGTTCCGAAGACGCTACCGGTTGACGGTCTGGAGTGAGGACGCCCCATCATGAGGCCCTCGCCCCCTTAGCGCGGAATGTCCGTTCGTCGTCATCATCGTAGGGCCGCTTCACATCGGACTCGGCTTGCGAAAAAGCGCACGTTGCGTTAATGACTGTCCAGTCAGTCATAATTGGATGCAAGAGAATGGCAGAGAGAAAGCGGGAGAAACGAGACCCCGAGCAGCGCCGCGCCGAGATCCTCGCCGCCGCCTTCGCCTGCTTTGCGGAGCGCGGTTTCGCGGCGACCCGCATGGAGGACGTCGCGGCGCGGGCGGGCATCGCCAAGGGCACGGTGTACTTGCATTTTCCCGACAAGGAGCGGCTGTTCATCGATCTCGTCTCCGGCATCGCCTCGCCGATCCTCGGCGAGGTCGGCGGCATGGTTGAGAAGGATGCGATCCCGGCGCGGGCCGCCGTTGCGATGTTCTATTCCATCTTCAAACGCGAGGTTTTGGAGACAGAGCGCCGGCACCTTCTGCGGTTGATCCTCGCGGAAGGACCGATGTTCCCTGTCGTGACCGAATTCTATTACCGCGAGATCATCACCAAGGGTCTAGCGATCCTGCGGATCGTGCTTGCCCGCGCCGCCGCACGCGGTGAACTGCGCAATCCCGCCGTCGCAGACGTTCCGCAACTGGTTATGGCGCCTGCTTTGATGTCGATCGTCTGGGCGACGCTCTTCGAAGGCTACGAGCACCTCCACGCGCAGAAGCTATTCGACACATTCCTCGACACGCTCTTCGTGCCCCAAGGAGGCGCGATATGAGACGAATCCTTACCGTCGCTCTCGTGGCCGCCGCGGCACTTGCCGCTCTGCCCCTCCTGTTTTCTGACAGGTCTCAACGTGCCTACCAGGGGTGGGTCGAGGCCGACACACTTTTCATCGGCGCCGACACCGGCGGGCGGCTGGTCAAGCTCGACGTCGTCGAAGGCCAGGCGACTGCGCCCGGTTCGCCGCTCTTCAGCCTGGATTCGCGGAGCGAGGAGGCAGCCGTCGGCTCCGCACGCGCTTCGCTGGCGCGCCTGCAGGCAGAACTGGAACTCGCCGAGGCCGCGCAAAAGCGACCGGAAGAGATCGATGTACTGCGCGCGAGCGAACGTGAGGCGATCGCCCGGCTGGAGCTTGCCGCACAGGAGCTCGACCGCACCCGGGTGCTGGTCCAGCGCGGCACCGCGACAAAGGCGGACCTCGATACGGCGACGGCCACCGAAGCCGCCAACCGTGCCGTCCTCGATAATGTCCGCGGCCAGATCACGCTCGCCAACCTGCCTGCCCGCATCGAAACGCTGCGCCAGTCGAGGGAAGCAGTCGCGGTCGCAAAGGCCGATCTCGCCGCTGCGGAAGCCGCGCTCTCCCGTCGCTTCGTCTCGGCGCCGGCAACAGGCAGTATCGAGACCATCTACTATCGCGCGGGTGAGGTCGTCCCTGCCGGCCGGCCGATCGTGGCGCTCCTGCCGCCGGAGAACATCCGTGTCCGCTTCTTCGTACCCGAAACCGAGCTTGCGCTTTTCTCGCTGGGCCAGCCGATCCGCGTTGCATGCAGCGCGTGCCAGCCGACCGACGCGACGATCAGCTTCATCTCAAAGAACGCCGAATACACGCCGCCGGTAATCTACAGCCTCGATGAGCGTGCCAAACTCGTCTACCGCGTCGAGGCGATCCCGACCGATCCCACGGCGCTGCGTCCTGGCCAGCCGGTGGATGTCACCGCGGGAGCGCGACCATGAGCGACACAGCCATCGCCGTCGATGCTCCGGAGACCGTCATCGACGTCCATCACCTCACCAAGAGTTTCGGCAGCCGAAAGGTGGTCGATGACGTGTCGATGACGGTCAAGAAGGGCCGCATCCACGGCTTTCTTGGCCCCAACGGTTCCGGCAAGACCACGACAATCCGTATGCTCTGTGGTCTGCTGACGCCAGACAGCGGCAATGGCACATGTCTTGGCTTCGACATCCTGACCGAGAGCGATCGTATTCGCCGCCGTGTCGGCTACATGACTCAGAAGTTTTCGCTTTATCAGGATCTGTCGATCCGGGAAAACCTCGAGTTCGTCGCCCGCGTCTACGGTCTGGCCGATGCCCGCGGCAAGGCAAGCGCCGCCATAGACCGCCTTGGCCTGAAGGGCCGCGAACAGCAGCTTGCGGGGGAGCTCTCGGGCGGCTGGAAACAGCGTCTCGCGCTCGGCGCCTGTATCCTGCCCGAACCGGCGCTACTCCTCCTCGATGAGCCGACCGCCGGTGTCGACCCCAAAGCCCGCCGCGACTTCTGGAACGAGATCCACGCCCTCGCCGCTGACGGCCTCTCTGTCCTGGTCTCCACCCACTACATGGACGAGGCCGAGCGCTGCCACGAGATCGCCTATATCGCCTACGGCAAACTGCTGGCGCAGGGAACGGTGGACGAGGTGATTGCCGGCACCGGCCTCGTGACATGGACCGTCTCCGGGCCCGAGGTGCATCGTCTCCAGTCCGAACTTGAGAATGTGCCGGGCATCGACATGATGGCACCGTTTGGGACCAGCCTGCATGTTGCCGGCCGCGATCCGAAGGCGCTCGAAAAGGCAATCGCGCCTTATCGCGAACGGCCCGACCTCAAGTGGCAAAAGGGTGAAGCGACGTTGGAAGATGCCTTCATCGACCTGATGCGTCGCGCGGAGGATAATTTCCAATGACGACGCGACCGGCAAACCGCAACGGCATCTCATTCGGGCGCTTCTGGGCGATGACCATCAAGGAATTCATCCAGATGACCCGCGACCGCATAACGTTGGCGACGATGGTCGCCTTGCCGATCATGCAGTTGTTCTTGTTCGGCTTTGCGATCAACACGACGCCGCACAATCTGCCGACCGCTGTGTTGATGCGCGAGAACACGGATGTCGGCCGATCTATTTTGGCCGCCCTCGAGAACACCGATTTCTTCCAGATCCGCTCTGTCGTTACCCGAGCCGAAGACATGGATTCGCTTCTGGAATCCGGCAGGGCTTTGTTCGTCGTGGAAATTCCGGAAGGGTTCGAACGCTCGCTTCGGCGCGGCGACACGCCCTCGCTACTGGTCGCGGCCGATGCCACCGATCCGGTCGCATCGAGCTCGGCGCTGGGTGCGCTATCAGGCATCGTGACGTCGGCGCTCGCCAATGACCGCCAGGTCGAGTTCTCCGAGCCGACCAGGCCCGCATTCTCGATCGTCCAGCACCGGCGCTACAATCCGGCCGGTTCGTCGACTTTGAATATCGTGCCCGGCTTGCTCGGCACGATCCTGACGATGACGCTGCTGATCTTCACGGCTCTTTCGGTCACCCGGGAATTGGAACGCGGCACCATGGAAAACCTGCTTTCCATGCCGATCAAGCCGCTGGAAATCATGCTGGGCAAGATCGCGCCCTATGTGCTGATCGGCCTCATCCAGTCGCTGCTCATTATCACGGCCGGCCTGTTTGTGTTCGGCGTTCCAATCCTCGGCAGCCCGGCTTCGCTCGCGGCCGCAACCGCGCTCTTCGTCATCACCAATCTGTCGATCGGCTACACCTTCTCGACGATTGCGGCCAATCAGCTGCAGGCGATGCAGATGGCGATGATGTTCTTCCTGCCGAATATCCTGCTGTCTGGGTTCATGTTTCCGTTCGCCGGCATGCCGCAATGGGCGCAATGGATCGGTGAGGCACTACCGCTGACCCACTATATCCGGATCGTCAGGGCAATCATGCTGAAGGGCGCCAGCATCCAGACCCTTGCCTACGACACCACTGCCCTGGCCTGCCTGATGGCGGTCGCCATGTTCATCGCCGTGCGCCGCTTCCGCAGGACATTGGACTAGTCACAGGCCGAACTCGCGGTTTCCCGCGCCGACCGCGCACATGCGCGAGCACGGTCTGACTATTTCGGCCGGCGGACGGCCCGGATCTTGCCGCTGTTTCCACCGCCGCAAAACAGCCGGTCCGCGCCATCGGACTCAAGTCCCGATACACCGATACCAGCCGGCATCTCGACCCGTTCCAGGACCTGCCCGGTCTCTGGTTCAATGTGCCTGATATCGCTTTCGTCGCCCTCCCAGGTGGCATGCCAGAGCTCATCGCCGATCCAGGTCACCCCGGTAACAAAACGGTTGGACTCGATACTGCGAAGGACAGCGCCGGTTTCGGGATCAATCTGATGGATCTTCCGGCCGCGATACTCTCCGACCCAAAGCGTTCCCTCCGCCCAGGCGAGCCCGGAATCACCGCCATTGCCGGGGGCCGGAATCGTCGAGACTATCTCGCCCGTCTTCGGGTCGATCTTCTGGATCCTGTCCTCGGCAATCTGGAAAAGATAGCGCCCATCGAAAGCCGTTCCGGCGTGTGCCGCAACGGCGATCGTATTCACGACCTCACCGACATCGGGATCGAGGGCATTCAGCCTGTCGCCGGACGCGAACCAGACATTCCGACCGTCAAAGGTCACGCCGCCCACCTGCTTCACATCTGGAAAGGGGCCATATTCACGAAGGATTTCAGCTTGGGAGTGTTTCATGGGCTTATCCTAGTCGTTGGGCAGTGGACCTGGGAGTAACAAAGTTGACGGGAATCCCGGTAGTGACGGGATAGTCCAGCGGCGTGCTGGTCCTCGTCCGAAAAACTGCACCTTGCCCGTTTCAGCGAGGGCATCAAGCGCGCGTTGCACGGTGCGCGCGCTCGCACCAATCGCGATTGCCAGCGCCGAACTCGACCAGGCCTCCCCATCGGCCAAAAAAGCAAGGATCTCACCATGCTGCTCCTCGACCGGTGGAGCCAGGATGACCACCTGGTCGGCACGCCGCGGCGCGAGCACAAAGCCGTCCTTGGTTGCCTTGATATCTGCTATGCGGTGAAGCTCGCCGCGCAGCCGCCCGATTTCGACGCGCAACCTGGCGCGATGCGATTCATCGGCATCCTTCGCCCTGAATGCACGGGCAACGAGCGCGTTCCTCGATACATCCGCCGGCCAACTCTCCGCCAGTGCACGGGCGAGCGCGAACAAGACCGGGCGCGTTGTCAGCGACACGAACGCGTCGCCCTCCCGCACGACGTAGCGGCACGCGTCGACGACAAGCGTGCCGGACGACAGGACTGTCTCGACTTCTTGCAGCAGCAGCAACCGCTCCTCGCCGCGGCTGGTCAGTCGCGCCGCCGGCGCCTTCAGAACCTCGGAGACCCCTTCGACCTCCGCACGAAGCGCGGGGATTCCCGCCTCCCTCGCCGCATTTTCCGCCCGGAGCAGTGCCGCGCGCGCAACGCCCGTCTGGAGCCGGCGGATGGCGATCCCTGCGACGACAAGCTCGTTCGCCGTTCGCAAGGGCGGCGGGAGCGGTGTTGGATCGACCCCGGCGAGCAGCCGTTCGGCTTCGTCGAGATGGCCGATGAGCAGCGACCGCCTGGCTTCGAGATGTCGCGCATGTGCGGCGTTCAAGCGGTCATCATGCGCTTCGAGCACTTCCCGCGCGGAGCTGAGTGTCTTGGCAGGCCAGGTTAGATCGCGCGAGACCAGAGCGATTTCCGCCTCGGCGACGAGACAGCGCGCCCGTGCGACCGGCTCCCTTGGCCCAAACGCACGGGCAGCCGTCTTCAGCAGGACCTTTGCCCTCGCGAGATCCCCGAGCTGGGCCATCGCGATGCCGCGAAGGGCGAGCGCGGGCGCGTCATTCCGCAGCGCCACCCTCTTCAGCGCACCGAGAAGATCGCCTGTCGCAAGCAGCCTCGCCGCGGCGATGATCATCGAGTCCATCGAAATCCCGTCAAACTTGTAACTCCCACCCTCGCCCACTGCGGTCCTAGTCTGCTCACGATCACCAAGCAGCCGCAAGGAGCGGCATGCTACGTCAACAGGCACCAAGAGGAGAAGTATGATGACGATGCACATGACAGGCACACGCGAAGAATGGCTTGCGGCGCGGCTCGACCTGCTCGCAGAAGAGAAGGAACTGACCCGTCGCAGCGACATGCTGGCACAACGCCGTCAGGAACTGCCGTGGGTACGGATCGACAAGGACTACAGGTTCGAGACCGACAGCGGCAGCGCTTCGCTGGCCGACCTTTTCAAGGGCCGCTCGCAACTGCTCATCTACCACTTCATGTTCGGTCCTGACTATACAGCCGGATGCCCCTCTTGCTCCTCGATCGCGGACGGCTTCAACGGCGTTGTCGTTCACCTCGAGAACCATGACGTCGCCTTCACCGCCGTTTCCCGCGCGCTGCTTCCCAAACTACAGGCCTTCAAAGAGCGGATGGGATGGACCTTCGACTGGGCCTCTTCCTTCGGTAGCGATTTCAACCTCGACTTCAGCGTTTTGTTTAGCCAGCAGCAACAGCGCGAAGGCGGGATAGAATATAACTACCGGCGTGAACCGCCTGCACCGGGGCCGCAGGAGAGCGAAACCGTACAGGAATGGAAGTTGCGCGGCAGCGAGACCCCGGTCGGCCAGATCGCCGCGATGACTGGAACCGACATCGCCACCTATACGCGCGACAGGCCGGGCCTCAGCGCCTTCGTGCTCGAGGACGGCGTGGTCTACCACACCTACTCCAGCTATGCCCGCGGCCTGGACGGTATTTGGGGCGTGTATCAATGGCTCGACCGCGCGCCCTTCGGCCGCAATGAGCAAGGTATCTGGTGGCGGCATCATGACGAATACGGCCGGAGGTAGAGCCGATGCTTTCCTCCGACCAGACAAGGCGCAGCGCATCGGTCGAGAAGCCGGCCGACAATGCAGCAAACATCGCCGACTGGCTGTGTATTGCGGCAGCGCCCACCTTCGCCATCATGGCGGTTGTCACCATGGCAAGCGGCGGAGCAGAGACAATCTGCTCCGCAATGCAGGATGTCTTTCCCTTGGATGGCATGGCCATGATGTACCTGCTGATGTGCGCTTTCCACCTGCCGCCGTGGCTGCGTCTGATCTCCGGGCGCACGGTCAAGTCTGAACAGTCCTGACTTGCATTGCTCCCTGCCCGCTCCACTTAAGGCCCGAGCAAATCCACCTAACAGGCAATCGGGAGAAGATCAGTGCCAGGCAATTCCACGATCTCAGCGGCTGCATCGGGCCAATTTTCGATCGGTAGCATCGCGATCAACCGTCTCGGCTTCGGCGCCATGCGCATTACCGGACCCGGCATATGGGGACCGCCTGCGGACAAGGCCGGAGCACTGGCAACCCTGCGTCGCCTGCCCGAGATCGCGGTCAACTTCATAGACACGGCAGATTCCTACGGCCCCGACGTTTCGGAAGAACTCATCAGCGAAGCGCTGCATCCTTACAAGGGGCTGCTGATCGCGACCAAGGCAGGGCTGACCCGCGAAGGACCGGATCTCTGGACGCCAAACGGGCGGCCGGACTATCTTCTCGAGCGCGCGAAAGGCAGCCTCAAGAAACTCCGTGTCGACCGGATCGATTTGTGGCAATTGCATCGCATAGACCCGAAGGTTCCTCGCGACGAGCAATTCGGCGCGGTCAAGATGCTCCTGGATCAGGACATCATTGCCCATGCCGGCCTAAGCGAAGTTTCGGTTGAAGACATAAAGGCCGCCCGAAAGGTCTTTCCCGTCGCGACGGTCCAGAACCGCTACAACCTCGTCGATCGCGCCAGCGAGGACGTGCTTGACTACTGCGAGCGCGAGGGCATTGGCTTCATACCGTGGTACCCGCTGGCCGCAGGCGAGCTTGCCCGTCCAGGGTCCATCCTCGACAGATTGGCCAAGAGGTACGACGCGACGCCAAGCCAGATTGCTCTGGCGTGGGTGCTCAAACGCAGCCCTGTGATGTTGCCGATACCGGGAACCTCCAAGGTAAAGCATCTTGAGGAAAACGTAGAGGCGGCAAGCATCGCTCTCGATGAAGCGGATTTTATAGCGCTGGACACAGCGGCTCGCCAATCCGGCTCCTAGCGCCGACCTGGCCTCTAGTAGCATGTCCAACCGACGCACGAGGTGGTTCCTCACCTGCCTCTTATAGTCGGACGGGGTACCGCAACGAGCAGCGATCGCTTTTCTTGTGAAAGATCGCTGCGGTTGCATTCCCGCTCAGGTTTTTGTCATCAGGACGTTTTATCCCGATGCCACCGCTCTATATCGTGAAAGAGTTGCCTCCACTTAGGACTGTGCAACCGAGCGGAGAGGTAATTGGCAACAGAAACAGAACTGAAACTTGAACTGAGCGCCGACGCGGTGGACACATTGCTGGGATCCGGCTTGCTGGGAAGCCCGATCTCTGTCGATTCCATGACCTCCATTTATTTCGACACGCCCGACCGCCAGGCATGGGAGGGCGGCTATTCTCTGCGAATCCGTACGGTTGGCGAAGCGCACGTCCAAACGGTCAAGGCTGCGGGACCGAACAGAGCCATCTTTGCGCGCTCCGAGTGGGAAACGCCGCTCACGGACAACACACCTGTGATCGATTACACGACCCCGCTGAGGTCCGAACTTGATATCGAGGACGGCACTCTCGTCCGGCAGTTTTCCACCCTGGTAAAGCGACATCGTTGGAACGTCGATCAGGACGGGAGCCAGATTGAAGTTGCCCTTGACATGGGCTCGATCGTTGCCGGCGATCGCGAGATGCAGATCCGGGAATTGGAGCTGGAACTGAAGGACGGCAAGCCATATACGCTGTTCACCCTTGCCCGCAGAATCGAGGCGCTTGTCCCGATCCGTTTCGGTGTCGCTTCGAAAGCGGAGAGAGGATACCGCCTGCTCCGCGAGCAACAAACGGCATACAAGGCGGAACCCGTGCATCTCGACCGCGACCTGCGGGTCTCGGCCTCGTTCCAGGTCATTGCTGAAGCATGTTTCCGGCAGTTCCGGCTGAACGAATCGATCGTCATAAATCGCCCGAACCCATCGGCACTTCATCAGGCCCGCGTGGCACTCAGGCGGCTGCGATCTGCCTTCTCGCTCTACAAGGTGATCCTGGTCGACGCCGAATCTCAGCGGTTGAAGGAAGAGTTGAAGTGGCTGGCGGGCGTTCTCGGAGAGGCACGCAACATCGATGTACTGATTGCCAGGGTTGGAAACAGCGACGTAAAAAGTCGTTTGCTCGAAGCACGCGACAGCGCCTATGAGCAGGTGCTGAACGCGCTTTTCAGCTCGCGTGCCGAAGCCTTTATGCTGGACCTTAACGAGTGGCTGCATTGCGGAGAGTATCTCGCGCTGGTGGAAACGGCAGAGATTCGGAACGGACCGGTGGTCGATTTCGCAATCGACATCCTTGACCGTCAACGCAAGAAACTGAAAAAACGCGGCAAATCTCTGGTCGAAGCCGACGATGAGCATCGGCACGAAACCCGCAAGGCGGCAAAGAAGTTTAGATATGCGAGCGAATTCCTAAGGTCCCTGTTCTCCAGCAAGCAGGCCGAGCGACGGTACGAAAAGTTCATCCAAGCGATGGAGAAATTGCAGGACGAACTCGGTCTCCTGAACGACATGGTAACCGCGCCGACTGTCATTCACAATTTGGAGCTGGAATCACATCCCGGCGTCGAATCCCTGATGGTCGCTGGCAACAGCGAAAAACTGATCACCGCCGCTCAATCGTCGTTGGACGAACTGATGGAGCGAAAAAGGTTCTGGCGGGGATGAAGCAGCCGCTCCGCGCTGCCGGGATGCTCTCCCACGCCGCGTGCCGAGATCGCCTGGCGCCGAGCGTACTCTTCTCATGTGAGATATCAGGAACAGAATATAAGCACTTTGCGGACGGCGAGAGTTAGTGCAATCTGCGATATCAGTTCAGGTCGATGAATCGGGGCTATTGTGACCTGAACGCGAGAGGGGACAGGTTCATCATGAATAGCAGGATTTCACTGATCGCATGCGCCGCTGCCGCAATGGCGTTCGTCACACCCACGCATGCAGCAGATCTCCTGCCCGCCACGGCGCCACAACCTCAGGCCGTGCAACCGAATGGCTGGACGTTTTCCTTTGCACCCTACTTCTGGGTTGCGGGCCTCGACGGCAAGACTCAGGTGTTCGGCCTCCCGACCGTCGACATCAATCAGAATTTCAGCGACATCTTGAAGGATCTGGACTTTGCCTTCATGGCAGCCGGTGACGCCCGCTATGACCGGTTCAGCGTCTTCACTGACATAATCTATGCTCGCATAACGACGGATGCGGCAACACCGCGGGGCGTCGTCGCTGACGAGGTCGATGTCAAGTCAGTCACATTCAGCGCACTGTTGGGCGTCGGATACACCGTCTACGAAGATCCGAAGACTCGCTTGGATGTGGTTGCCGGTGCCAGATACTGGCATGCCGAAACAACGATAGGGCTAAGCGGTGGCCTCATCGGCAACGTGTCGCGGACCGATAGCGCCAATTGGGTGGACGGGGTCGCGGGCATCAAAGGCAACTACTCGCTGACCGACACGGTCTATCTCACCGGCTGGGGCATGATCGGCGGCGGAGGTGCCGACCTGGACTGGGACGTGCTGGCGGGCATTGGCTATAAGTTCAACGACACCGTCTCGGCGGTTGCCGGTTACCGCGCCCTCGGCGTCAACTACAGCAACGATGGCTTCACCTACGACGTGATCGAGCACGGCCCGATTTTCGGAGCGATCATCCGCTTCTAATCGCCGTTTCCTGATATACCGCCCCGGAGGCCTTTCACCCCGGGGCAGTGCCCGCCGGCATCAAACCGAACGGGTTAGTCCGCCGTCAACGCGAATATTCTGCCCCGTCATGTAGGCTGCACCGGTCGATGCAAGGAACGCAACCGTCGCGGCGATTTCCTCGCTCGTGCCATAACGCTTCATCGGAACGCTGTCGCGGCGCTCCTCCGTCGCCGGCAGGCTGTCAATCCAGCCCGGAAGAACGTTGTTCATGCGGATATTGTCGGCGGCATAGGTGTCGGCGAATATCTTGGTGAAGGACGCCAGCCCGGCGCGGAACACGGCCGACGTCGGGAACATCGGGCTCGGCTCAAACGCCCATGCGGTCGAAATGTTGATGATCGCGCCGGCCTTCTGCTTCTGCATGTGCGGCGTCACCAGCCGTGTCGGACGGATGACGTTCAGAAGGTAGACCTCCATGCCCCGGTGCCAGTCCTCGTCCGATATGTCGAGGATGGGCGCGCGCGGACCGTGGCCGGCGCTGTTCACGAGCACGTCGATGCGTCCCCAAGTGGAGATCGCGAGATCAACGAGCTTGCGGAGATCGTCATTTGATTGGTTGGAGCCGGTGACGCCGACGCCCCCCAGCGCCTTTGCAAGCTCTTCGCCCTTCCCCGACGATGATAGGATCGCCACCTTGAACCCATCGGCTGCAAGACGCTTCGCCGCGGCGGCGCCCATTCCGCTGCCGCCGGCCGTGATCACCGCTACCTTTTCTACTGACATCATACTCTCCTGCCTTAAAGAGGACCCGCATGCAATTGCGGTCTACAGTTGCCTGCAAAGCGTGATATCACTCGTGTGGCATCGGTGCGAGCCAGTTTCGTTCTCAGAAAGCAGTAGAAAATCTATTGAATGGCAGAAGGTATTAGACGTCTTCCCTCGCTTAATGGCCTTCGCATGTTCGAGGTCGTCACACGGCACCTGAACTTTCGCCTGGCAGCCGAGGAAATCGGGGTCACCCAGGGTGCTGTCGCCCAACAGATACGGGGCTTGGAAGCAGAGTTGGGCCTGAAGCTGTTCGACAGGCTTCCGCGAACGCTGGCGTTGACGGAGGCTGGCCAGAGCTATGTGACCAACATCCGCCGTGCTTTCGAGCTGATCTCGGAGGCAACCGAGACATTGAAACCAGAACCGCTTCACCTGACAATCAGCGTGACGCCGACATTCGCCTCGAAATGGCTGATCCCTCGCCTGCCGGATTTTACCGCGGCTCACCCCAACATTGATCTGCGCATCTTGGCGAGTGATCGCATTGCCAATTTCCAAACCGATGCGGTGGATCTCGCCGTCCGTCATGGCCGGCCACCCTTCGGACCGAACTTGAATGCGGAGCTGCTGTTCGATCACGTGATTATTGCCGTCGGCAGCCCGCTACTGGTGGAGAAGCTCGGCTTCCCCGACCAAGAGGACAATTTCTCGCGCTACCCGCGCCTTCACGATGGCCACGATCTCTGGCCGCAGTTTCTGGAATTGGCGTTTCCGAACGGAGCGCCGGCGACCGCCAAGAATATTCGGTTTAATCAGACCTCCCTGGCGATTGAGGCCGCGATTGCTGGCCAGGGCCTTGCTCTGACGAGCACGTTTTTTGTGGACGAGGACATTGCGTCGGGCCGCCTTCTCCGTGTGTTGCCAACCGAACTTACCGCTGGGTCGGATTTCTACGTCATCTCGCCACGAAAGCCCCGTCATGCGGCATCCGTGGCTGCCGTAAAAAGCTGGCTCGCGGACGCTGCGCGCCAGAACTGATAGGCCAGACGACGATCAACCGGCACCCGCGGGGCCGTGAATCCGCAATCAACGGACTAGAAGGTCACCCGGCGGGTCGGGATGGCCGGGCAGCATCGTTGAACGCCGACTTGGGGCAGGCGCGCAGTCGGTGGAACTCACAAGCAATGCGTCGGAATGAACGGAACTGGCTGGCACTGCGCCCATTTCTATAGTAGTTCCTCAGGTAGCTGTCAGAATTGCACGCTACGATGCGGGAGAACTATCATCGGAAAGTCTAGATGACGCGAAAGAACATAGGCGTGATGCAATTGGCCCTCGCGGCCTTGCTGTTGGCGGGATGCACCAAGGTAGAACCCTTGGAAACCACCGCGATCCCGCAGTCGAGTCCGACGCCTGCGAAGACGGATCAGGCGGTCATCGCAGATACGGTCAGTCGCGGCGCGGTCGGAGTGAACCCCCTTGCCTGGGCGAACCCGTCGACGGGAAGTGTGGGGGTGATCGAAGAAATTGGCGTTGATCCTGAAAGTTCATGCCGCGCCTTTGTAACGACCCAGCGGACGCTGGAGGGAGAAACCCGATTCAAGGGTCTCGCCTGTCCGTCTGGCGACTCGGATTGGAAGCTCGGACCCGCGCGATAGCCGGAATGCCACGCGTCCTCGCGTGGCCAAATCAAGCGCCGCCCGCTAGCCGAACAGACCCAACCTTGTTCTTGTGAGCCATTGCCGGCGGTCGACGACACGCCGGGATCTCTGCCTCGAACACCTAGCGGATGCAGTCCCTACGGACTGATGACCGGCTTACGCGTGGATTTGATCTGAGATCTCACCGCGAGGCTTGATCGTGCTTTGCGTGGTTGCACGGTCAACTGCCTTGCCTGCGGGCGCTCGACCAAATCCGCCTGGATTGGTGATCTCCTCTTGTGCCTGGGTGGAGCTCGACTGTCCGAGCGACGGACCGGCCTGGTCGGGAAGCGATTGTGCGCCGCAAGGCGCAAACAGCCAGACCAACAGCAATGCGGATAAGGCAAGAGAAATACGCATCTCCATCATTGGATTGTTGGAGAGCCGTTCGAAACGCTTGATGTTCCGCGCGTGCACCCGTCCAATTCGGCAAGCGCCACAAATTGCATGGGCCCGCCAGAATGCCTGACGGGCCCGAGACGCAATACAAGCGGCCGCATCTGGCCGGCCCCATAAAACCACAACCGCGCATTGACTGCACGTACCTCATTGGCGGTAAAGCGGCCTACCTTTCGGTGATTTTCTGGTGCGAGCGCTTCAGCACCGTCACGTCGTCATAGACGTTCTACGCTTCGCACTTGGCGTGCTAACGGGCGTGGCTCATTGGCGGCGGTGCCGTCCTGCATCGAGGAACCGGCGTCACAACGGCTGATGCTGAATTTCTATATCAACCGTGCAGGTCAGCAACTCTCCAAGGCACAGCGAACAAAGCTGGAGAAGGCGAAGGACGAGCTTCGCAAGGATTTCGGGCGGAAGCCCAAGGGATGAGAAAGCAGAAAGCTGCTCAACCGGCGACCGAGACCTTCACCACAGCCGAGCGCGGTGACAATGAGGACGGATGCATGGACGCGGCTTACCGCCGCGCCCACCAATATTTTATCGATCAGGCCAGATCGAAACGATCGGCGTTCATCACCTTGTTCCAGGCTGCGACGAAGTCCTTGACGAACTTCTTCTTCGCATCGGACTGGCCGTAGACTTCTGCAAAGGCGCGGAGCTGCGAGTGCGAGCCGAAGATCAGGTCGACGCGGGTGCCGGTCCACTTAAGTTCGTTCGTCTTGCGGTCGCGTCCCTCGTAAACGCCTTCCTTACCCGCAACCGGGGACCACTGGGTGCCCATGTCGAGGAGATTGACGAAGAAGTCGTTCGTCAGCGCCTCGGGACGAGACGTGAAGACGCCATGCTCGGGCTGACCAGCCTTCAGCACGCGCAGTCCGCCAACGAGAACGGTCATTTCCGGCGCGGTCAGCCTCAGCAGTTGGGCGCGATCGACAAGGGCCTCTTCCGGCTTCATGAACTGCCGGCCGCCGACATAGTTGCGGAAACCGTCAGCACGCGGCTTCAGCGCGGCGAAGGACGCCACGTCGGTCTGTTCCTGCGAGGCATCCATGCGACCAGGCGTGAACGGCACGGTGACGTCATGACCGCCAGCCTTTGCCGCCTTCTCGACACCGGCAGCGCCGGCGAGAACGATCAGGTCGGCGAGCGAGATCTTCTTGCCACCGGTCTGGGCGGCATTGAAGTCCTTGTGGATAGCTTCGAGGACACCGAGCACCTTGGCGAGCTGCGCCGGCTGGTTCGCTTCCCAGTCCTTCTGAGGCGCAAGCCGGATGCGCGCACCGTTGGCGCCGCCGCGCTTGTCGGAGCCGCGGAAGCTCGAGGCAGAAGCCCAGGCGGTCGAGACGAGCTCCTGCACGGACAAGCCGGTCAAAAGAACCTTCTCCTTCAGCGCGGCGATGTCAGCATCGTCGACAAGCTTGTGGTCGACGGCCGGAATGACATCCTGCCAGATGAGGTCTTCCGCCGGGACTTCCGGACCGAGGTAACGGACCTTCGGACCCATGTCGCGGTGGGTCAACTTGAACCAGGCGCGCGCGAAGGCATCCGCGAACTGATCAGGATTTTCGAGGAAGCGGCGCGAGATCTTCTCGTATACAGGATCGAAGCGCAGCGACAGGTCCGTGGTCAGCATTGTGGGAAGCTGCTTTTTCGACGCATCAAAAGCATCAGGAATGGAAGCTTCGGCATTCTTGGCCTTCCACTGCTTCGCACCGGCCGGGCTCTGCGTCAGCTCCCACTCGAAGCCGAACAGATTCTCGAAGAAGTAATTGCTCCACTGAGTCGGCGTCTGCGTCCAGGTCACTTCAGGACCGCCGGTGATGGCGTCCTTGCCGACGCCGGTACCGAAGGTGCTCTTCCAGCCGAGGCCCTGCTCCTCGATCGCACCGCCTTCCGGCTCCGCGCCGATCAACGAAGGATCGCCGGCACCATGCGTCTTGCCGAAGGTGTGACCGCCGGCGATCAGCGCCACCGTCTCTTCGTCGTTCATGGCCATACGGGCGAAGGTTTCGCGGATGTCGTGGGCAGCCGCGACCGGATCGGGGTTGCCGTTCGGGCCTTCGGGATTGACGTAGATGAGGCCCATCTGCACGGCGCCAAGCGGTTCAGAGAGTTCACGCTCGCCGCTGTAGCGCTCATCGCCCAGCCAGGTTCCCTCAGGACCCCAGAAGAGTTCCTCGGGTTCCCATACGTCCGCGCGGCCGCCGGCGAAACCGAAAGTCTTGAAGCCCATGGATTCCAGTGCAACGTTGCCCGTCAGGATCAACAGGTCGGCCCAGGAGATCTTGTTGCCGTATTTCTGCTTGATCGGCCACAGCAGGCGGCGGGCCTTATCGAGGTTGGCATTGTCAGGCCAGCTGTTCAGTGGCGCGAAACGCTGCTGACCGGCACCGGCGCCGCCGCGGCCATCAGTGATGCGGTACGTGCCTGCGCTATGCCATGCCATGCGGATGAACAGGCCGCCGTAATGACCGAAGTCGGCCGGCCACCAGTCCTGCGAATCGGTCATCAGCGCATGAAGGTCCTTCTTCACCTCATCGAGGTCGAGCGTCTTGAATTCCTCGGCATAGTTGAACGCCGTCCCCATCGGATCGGACAGGTCGGAATGCTGGTGAAGGATCTGAACGTCCAGCCGGTCCGGCCACCAGTCGCGGTTGGATCGACCACGGGGCGTATTGCCATGCGCAACAGGACATTTGCCCGCGCTGTCGGTTTTCTGGTCCATAACGTTCTCCTTGATTACCTTGAATTTTCTGCCGTCTAAAGGGGGATCTGCCAAACCAGTCAACGGCGCTGCGCCGTTTCCAAATGAGGTTCAGCACTCAAGCCAAGGGTACACCGATCGACATACATCCTCCCTTTCCTCCTTCATATCGGAAAATGGCGATAATTCTAAGTTGGATTTACTGATCGTTACGATAACCAAAACCTATGAGTTGGATGGATTACGCTCCCCGCAGGATTTGCTGAACTTGTGTGGCAGAGATGGGGAAACAAGGAGATCCTGGCTCCAATCCCTCGGCCAGCCCCCCCGAGCGGGCGGCAAGGCCACGGGCGGAAGACCAAGTACCAAGCCTCTTTGCCGAACCCTACGACAAACCTCCCTACGGCGCCTTCGTTGACATGTTCATTTGACAGATATCCTACAAGTGGATATGTATCTCGGCATCTGGAATTTCTGCAGCGAGACCCGGCATGCCCCTAAAGACCATGAAGCCTTTGACAAGAGCCCCCCTGCTGCATGTGTCCGTGCAGGAGAGCCTGCGTGCTTACATCAATGACAATGGCCTGAAGCCCGGAACCCTTTTGCCGGCAGAGAGCGAACTTGCGACCCAACTCGGCGTCAGCCGCAACTCCCTGCGAGAGGGCATCAAGGCGCTGGAATCCCTGGGCGTCCTGGAATCGCGCCGCGGCGTCGGAATCTTCGTGAAGGCCTTCTCGTTCGAGCCGCTGCTCGACAACCTTGCCTATGGCCTTGGCGGGGCGCTTCGCCAGATTGAGGAAGTGATCGAGATCCGCCGGACGCTCGAAGTCGGCCTGATCGGCAAGACCTTGGAGACGATCAGCAAGGACGACATTGCCGAGCTCCGCGCCACCGTCAACCGCATGAAAGCGCACGCCGAGCGCGGTGAATCCTTCGCCGAGGACGACCAGCTATTTCATCGTCTGCTCTTCCGCTGCCAGGAGAACGAAACGCTGAGCCGGCTAATCGACGTGTTCTGGCTCGCTTTCTACAAGGCCTCGGATTTCGTCAATCTCGATAACGTCGACCCGATGGCCACCTGGCGGGATCACGCCGCCATCGTCGATGCCGTCGAAGCCCGGGACCTGGAGGAGGCTCGCCGCCGCCTCGACCGCCACTACGAAGGCATCGCGCAGGTAATCACAAACAACAAGACAAGTTCAAATGTGGGAGGAACGCAATGAACACTCTGTCCCGACTTTCGGCGATCGCAATCGCCGCGATGATGGCAACAACAGTCGCGTCAGGCCTCACCCGCCCGGCGCAAGCCGCAACCCTGTCGGGCGGCTTCGACGTCGGGCCTGGCGGATTCCAAGGCAATTTCAATCCGCTTGCAGCCACCGCCGGCTTCACATGGCTCAGCATCTATTTCGAGCCGCTCGTGACTTACGATGCGAAGCTGCAGAAGCCGGTCGGCGTTCTTGCATCGTCCTATGAAGTGAGCCCCGACCAGCTGACCTACATGTTCAAGCTCGTCGACGCGAAGTGGCACGACGGAAAGCCGTTTACCGCCAAGGACGCCAAGTTCACGATGGAGCTTGCCAAGAACGCCAAGACCGGCTCCGTTCTCGCGGCCCGCCTGACGCCGGTTTCATCCGTCGAAGCTCCCGATGAGCACACGCTTGTTCTCAAACTCAGCGCCCCATCTGCAAGCCTCATGGATACGCTCACCAAGGTCATGATGCTGCCCGAGCATGCGCTCGCCGCAATACCGGCCGACCAGCTCGCCAAGAACCCATGGTGGTCGACGTCACCGATCGGCACCGGCGCATTCAAGTTCACCAAGTATGTCAACGACCAGTATGTCGAACTCGCCGCCAACACGGACTACCGCGGCGGGAAGCCGGCCCTGGAGAAGATCATCAATCGCTACTTCGCCGATCCGGCGGCGGCGATCGCCGCTCTTCGCGCCGGCGAAATCCAGTTCACCTATGTCGATTCCAATGAGGTCCCAACATTCAAGGAAGACAAGTCTTTCCGCGTGATCGAAGGCAATTCCTTCGTCGTCAACTATCTGGGATTCAATCATGAATCACCGATCTGGAAGGATTTGCGTGTTCGTCAGGCGGTGATGCGCGCCATCAACCGTGACGCAATCATCCAGAGTCTCTACGGCGGTGCTGCGAAGCCGGCCAATTGCGCCTATGTCGCTGACCAGCTCGTTCCGAAGGACATCGATCCCTATGCTTATGATCCGGAAAAGGCAAAAGCGCTCCTGAAGGAAGCTGGCTGGGACCAGATCAACGGCGGCAAGCCGATCACGCTCCTGACCTACTACACGACGCCCTTGGCGACCAATGTGCTGGCCGCCGTTCAGGCGATGCTGGCGCAGGTCGGCATTAACGTCGTGCCACGTGCCGTCGATGCGCCGACCTATAACAGCATCGTCCTGAAGCCGGACGCGGATATTTCGCAGTTTCAGCTGGTTTATGCCGGCCTGCAAAACGGACCGGACGCCGGCAGCATCAATGTCGGGCTAAACGAAAAGCAGATCCCGCCGGCCGGCCCGAACGTCGTTCGCGCCCGGATGCCCGATCTGACGGCCGCGCTCGATGCCGCCCTCGGCGAGCCAGACGCGGCAAAGCGCGACGGGCGCTATCAGCAGGTCTGCAAGGTCATGAACAGCCAGCTCCCGTGGGGCACGCTCTGGGTGGCAAACCGCTATGGCGTCGTCTCCACCAAGGTCAAGGATTTCGTCTGGACTCCCGCTCCCGGAGGCGGTCCCTACCAGGCCGATCCGCAGCGCTGGTCGATCGCCGAGTAAAGACCGCCCATTGGTACGAGGGGGTGGCATCTGCCACCCTTTCAGGACGGAGTTGCAATGCTGAGATACAGTCTCCGGCGCCTGGCGATTGGGATAGGCATGCTGCTTGCCTTGAGCATGCTGATTTTCCTTCTGCTGCGCCTCACCCCTGGCGATCCGATCGACGCCTATATCGATCCGAATATTCCCATGTCGCCAGCTGATTTGGCCGAGCTGCGCAGCAGGCTCGGTCTCGACCAGCCGCTGCCCGTACAATATCTGGCCTGGTTGCAGCAGGCCTTGGCCGGCAATCTCGGCTACTCGATCAAGCGGATGGATCAGTCGGTGCTCGGCCTCGTCTTGTCGCGGATCGGCCCCACCGTCCTATTGATGGGAACGGCTCTCGTCATCTCGATCATCGTCGGCATCGCCACCGGCATCGTCAGCGCCGTACGGCGCAACTCCTTCGCCGACCTCTCGTTTTCGGTACTTGCCCTCACAGGCATTTCCAGCCCGGCTTTCCTTAGCGCGTTGATCGGACTTTACGTCTTCGCGGTGCGGCTCAAATGGATGCCATCCGGCGGCATGCTGACGCCTGGCGAGGCCTTCTCGATCCTCGATCTGGTGCATCACCTGATCCTGCCTGCATCTCTTCTTGCGGTCGCTCAAGCGGCTCTGATCATGCGCTATATGCGCGCCTCCCTGCTTGAAGTGCTCAATCAGGATTATGTTCGTACGGCGCGGGCGAAGGGTGTCGTCGAGTTCTGGGTGATCGTCAAGCATGCCTTGCGCAATGCGCTGCTGCCTGTCGTTACGCTCATCGGCTCGACCATCGGCCTTGCCATCGGCGGCGCAATCTTCATCGAGAGCGTCTTCAACTGGCCGGGTATGGGCCTGCTGCTGGTCGATTCCGTCGAGACCCGCGACTACCCGGTCATCATGGGCGCGACGCTCATTATCGGAGCCTGCGTGATCGTCGTGAACCTTCTAACGGATATCACCTACGCGGTGATCGATCCGCGCATCAAGGTGGCGTAACTATGCTGGCCAGAACCCCTAGCCGCAGTCCCGGCCCCCTCGCCCGTGCACTCGACCGCTTCCTGATCAACCGCGCCGCCGTTTTCGGTGTCTGCCTGGCTGTTCCTGTCCTGGCAATGATCCTCACCTATCCCCTTTGGTGGAGCTTCAAGCCGAACGACATCGACCTGTTGGCGATGAACTCGGGCCCAAGCCTGAAACATTGGTTCGGTACCGATGGCGTCGGGCGCGATGTGTTTGCCCGCGTCATGGAAGGCGGCCGCATCTCGCTCCTCGTCGCTATTGCGTCGACGCTGCTGTCGGCCGTCATCGGCTTTCTCTTCGGTGCTGTCTCAGCCCTTGGCGGCCGCTGGGCCGACGCCGTGGGCATGCGGTTCGTCGACCTCGTGATGACGTTGCCGCCGGTGATTTTTCTCCTCGTGCTCGCCTCCATCGCCGGCACGGGCATCTGGCCGACGGTACTCGTCATCTCGTTGCTGTCCTGGCCACTTCTGGCGCGAATGGTGCGTGCACGGCTTCTGGAACTCCGTGAGCGTGACTTTGTCATCGCCGCTCGGGGAATGGGCGCCGGCCTGCCGCATCTCCTCTTCCGGCATGGCTTGCCGAATTCGATCGATATCCTTGTTGTCTACGCGACTTTGCAGATTGCCAACGCCATCCTGCTTGAAGCCGGACTTTCCTTCCTTGGCCTCGGCATCGCCCCGCCGGCCGCAAGCTGGGGCAACATGCTGAATGCTGCCCGGTCGACGGCGGTCCTCGAACAATATCCCTGGCAATGGCTGTTCCCGGGTGGGGCGCTCATCCTTGCCGTGCTTGCCATCAACTTCATCGGCGACGGTCTTCGGGACGCTTTTGACCCTCGTGCTGAACTAAACTGATCATCCGAAAGAAAGAGACAATGACGAAATTCAAAGGTGTAATTCCTCCGGTCGTGACGCCACTCAATGCGGATTTCACGGTCGACTATCCGTCCTACACGCGGGTCCTGGAGCACCTCATCGAGGGCGGCTGTCACGGTGTTTTCGTGCTCGGCTCGACAAGCGAAGTAATTTTCCACGATGACAAGACCCGCCGCGAGATCATCGAGCATTCGGCAAAGGTGGTGAATGGCCGCGTGCCCCTGATCGTCGGCGTCATCGATCCGACAACAGATCGCGTCATTCATCACGCTGACGTTGCCAAGCGTGCCGGCGCCGACGCCGTCGTTGCCACCGCGCCTTTCTATACTGTCACCAGCCAAGCCGAGATCCTCGACCATTTCCGCTTTATCCGCGACGCCGTCGACGTACCGCTCGTCGCCTACGACATTCCGGTCTGCGTTCACGTCAAGCTGCAGCGCCAGACGACGGTGACTTTGGCAAGAGAAGGCACGATCATCGGCCTCAAGGATTCGAGCGGCGATGACGGCAACTTCCGCTATGCCCTGCTCGATCTTGCCGATCAGCCGGACGTGTTCCTGATGACCGGCTCGGAGATTGTCGTCGACAACGCCCTGCTGATGGGCGCCCACGGCGTAGTCCCTGGCATCGCCAACGTCGATCCGCATGGTTACGTGCGCCTGTGGGATGCCGCCCAGCGTGGCGACTGGGTCGCCGCACGCAAGGAGCAGGAACGGCTTTGCCGGCTCTTCGAAATCGTCTGGGTTGCCCAGGGCCGCGTCAGCGGCGGCGCCTCCGGCATCGGTGGCTTCAAGACCGCGATGAAGAGCCTCGGCATCATCGACAACGCCGTCATGCCGCGCCCGCGAGCAGCGCTCGACGAAGCTGAAACAGCGAGGATCAACGAGATCCTGCGTGCAACCGGTCTGCTTCGCGGGTGATCTCCATGCAGTCAACCGAACCGATCCTCGCCATTCAGGGCCTCAAGACCATCTTCCGCATTCGCGGAGGCGATGTCACAGCTGTCAACGACGTCGACCTGACCGTCGGCGCGGGAGAGACCGTGGCCTTGGTGGGAGAATCGGGTTCGGGCAAATCGGTAACCAGCCTTTCCGTCATGCGACTTCTGACCCGCAACATCGGGTCGATAGCGGCAGGCAGCATCCGGCTGCGCCGAAAGGACGGATCCGGGTGTAATCTGGTTTCGCTGACGGAAGACGAGATGCGCGACATTCGCGGCGACGACATCGGCATGGTCTTCCAGGAGCCGATGTCCAGTCTCAATCCCGTCTATACGATTGGCGACCAGATCTCCGAGCCCATTCGCATTCATCGCGGAGCAAGCCGGAGAGTCGCGATGGCCAACGCGATTTCGCTGCTGGAGAGCGTCGGGATTCCAGACGCCAAACGTCGGGCTGGCCAGTATCCGCACGAGCTGTCCGGCGGCATGCGTCAACGTGCGACGATCGCCATGGCGCTTGCCTGCGATCCAACCTTGCTGATTGCGGATGAGCCGACCACCGCACTTGACGTGACGATCCAGGCGCAGATCCTGGACCTGTTGCTGAAGCTCCAGCGCGAGCGCGGCATGGCCATACTGTTCGTCACGCACAATCTCGGCGTCGTCGCCCAGATCGCCCATCGCGTCGCCGTCATGTATACCGGCCGCATCGTCGAGGAAGGCCCGGTCGGCGAGGTCTTCAACAATCCAAAGCACCCGTACACGAAGGGCCTCCTCGCCTCGATGCCCCGGCCTGGCGATGCGACCCGGATGAAACAGTCGGGCGAAAAGCTCGCGGCCATCCCCGGTGTCGTTCCGAGCCTCATGAACATGCCTTCCGGCTGCGCCTTCGCACCGCGCTGCCAATTTGCAATCGAGGCCTGCGGGAAAGCGGTTCCGGCACTCGAAGCCGTCGGACCGCTTCATAAGAGCCGATGCATTCGCTGGCGGGAGATTTAGATGACCGAGCCTTTGCTTTCCGTTCGCGACCTGTCGAAAAGCTACGCATCCCACGGTACGCAGCTGACAATCCTGAAGGACATTTCCTTCGACATCGGTAAGGGTGAAGTCGTAGGGCTCGTCGGCGAATCCGGCAGTGGAAAAACGACAATCGGCCGCTCTGTCCTTCGCCTGGTCGAGCCGTCATCTGGCAACGTCCGCTTCGATGGCGTCGAACTGACCGGCCTTTCATCCACGGCGATGCGACGCATGCGTCCGCGCATGCAGTATATCTTCCAGGATCCCTTCGCCAGTCTCTCGCCGCGCATGACCATCGGTGAAATCCTGACCGAGGGCCTGAAAATCCAGCGCATCGGAACCCGCAAGGAACGGCTCGAACGCGCCCGTGTGGCTCTCGAACAGGTCGACTTGCCGGCAGAAGCGATCAATCGCTACGCGCACGAGTTCTCGGGCGGCCAGCGCCAGCGCATCGGCATTGCGCGAGCGCTGACCCTGGCCCCGGAACTGATTGTCGCCGACGAGCCGGTGTCGGCGCTCGACGTTTCCATTCAGGCGCAGGTCATAAACCTGCTGCGCGATCTGCAGCAGCGGCTCGGGCTGACCATGCTGTTCATCTCGCACGACCTGGCCGTCGTGGAGTACATCTGTGACCGGGTGATCGTCCTCTATCTCGGTCGCATCATGGAAATCGCGACGAGCAGCGATCTCTATGCCCGGCCGCAGCATCCCTATACGCGCGCGCTTCTCTCCGCCATTCCCTCCACGGATGTCGGCGCCAAACGCGACCGGCAGGTGCTGAGGGGTGAAATTCCAAGCCCCGCCAATCCTCCGAGCGGCTGTGTTTTCCGCACCCGCTGTCCGCACGCAATCGAAGCCTGCAGCCAGGCCGTTCCGGAGTTGCGGGAAGTCGCGCCGGGGCATCTCAAGGCGTGCATTCGCGACGACATACCTTTGGGAGCCATGCCTTGACGACGCAGAGACGACATTCGATCGCCGGCAATTGGGCGAGCCTTCTCCTGCCGCTCATGGGGAACGACGCGATCGATTTCGCGGCACTCGGCGAAGAGATCGACATCCTGATCGAAGCGGGGGTCGATGGCATCTATTCGAACGGTACGGCTGGCGAGTTCCACAATCAGACCGACGCCGAGTTCGAGAGGATCCAGATCACCCTCGCGGAGCGTTGCACGAGTGCCGGCATGCCCTTCGTGATCGGCGCTTGCCAGCCCGATCCGCACATCGCTCTGTCGCGTGTTGCACGCGCATCCGCTCTGAAGCCGCTGGCGATCCAGGTCATTCTGCCGGACTGGTGGCCGGTCACGGATGTTGAGGCAATCGATTTCCTGAAACGCGCGGCGAATGAGGCAGAGGCAATCCCCCTGATCCTCTACAATCCCCCACATGCCAAGCGGGCACTGTCGCCGCGCGATCTGGCTGCCATCTGCCGCCCGTTGCCTGCCGTCGTCGGCATCAAGCTCGCCGATGGCGATGCCGCTTGGTATGCCGCTGCCCGCGAATACCTTGACGAGTTCGCACTTTTCATTCCCGGCCATCACCTCGCGACCGGCATGAAACACGGCGTTGCCGCCGGCGCCTTTTCCAACGTGGCCTGTCTCAGCCCGCGCGGCGCCCAGTGGTGGACCGATTTGATGGCAGAAGACATCGACGCGGCGCTGGCCATCGAGAAGCGGATTTGCGCGTTCATGGACAGCCACATCGTTCCATTCCGCCAAACTTACGGCTATTCGAATGCCGCGCTCGACAAACTGCTCTGCGCAATCGGCGGCTGGGGCCCCGTCGGAACGGAGCTGCGCTGGCCATACCGCTCCATCGAGAAAGCCGAGGCAGACCGGCTCCGAGCGATCGCCCGAGCGGAGTTGCCCGAACTCTTCCGTTGAGCATGCGAAGATCCAACTTCAAGGACCGGACGGATTTCGCGGACCCTACGCACTGTGGCGCCAATGTATCTGACGGAAGAGCGCAAGCGCTCGACCGTCTGGATCTCGCCGTGCCATTTCGTCAATCGTCAGTCGGAATATGCGAGTCAGCCGCTATTGTCTCGATGTTGTTCCGGACATGCCGCACGCCATCGACAGCGAGTACCGCGAGTTCAACCTTGCGTGCCATTCCTATCGTTTCGACTTGTCCCTCAAGGGTCACGGTATGGCCGTCCGCGTGAACGTCAATACTGTCGATATCAAGGTCAGGGATGTTCTCGAGGTTCTCAGTCACCTTCGCTTCCAGTTCACCGCTGTCGTCGCGATCGATCATACCTGGGCGCAGCGAATCCTTGAGAGGATTCTCATTGCCATCCTCGTCCACACCGTCCACCCGGAAGCCACTATTGTCGTCTCGGCCGGAGTCATCTGAACCATAGGCGCGATTTGCCGAAGCGGCTCCTTTTGGCCCCTTATCGGCATAAGGCCAGCCTTCATCGATATTGCGCTCTTCGAGATCGCGATAGTCTTCTTCACGCGACAGTTCCTTGTCCTTCCCGGGCATGATGATCTCCATCGGTTGCGCTGTCTTGAAGAAACTCATCGGTCCCGAGATTGTTCAGGACCGGGTCCGGCGCTCAATGCCGGCGGGACACAATGGCACGCTGATCGCATCGCACTAGATATGGCGGCGAAAAGGTGATTGCATGGCGCCGTTTTCACAGGCTGCTTCGGCGCGTTGAGCCGGACGACGCAGAGCGCCGTTTGCGAAGGGAGCAGCAATGTCCGTATCATCTTTCAGCCTTGAGGGCCGTATCGCCGTCGTGACCGGTGCCAGCCGTGGGCTCGGCCAGGCGATCGCGCTGGCGCTTTCCGATGCAGGCGCGGATCTGTGTGTGACGGCGCGCGAGGAAGCTGCCCTTGCTGAGACCAGAGCGCGCATCGAGGCGCGCGGCAGGCGCTGTTATATTGCGGCCCAGGACGTGACCGACCTCGCGTCGATCGAAACGACCCTGTCAGCCTTTGAGGATTCGGCCGGCCATATCGACATTCTGGTCAACAACGCCGGCGTCGAGCAGGTGTCCCCGTCGCTGGATGTCCATGGCGAGCTCTGGGACCGGATCATCGACACCAACCTCAAGGGCTCCTTCTTCTGGGCACAAGCGACGGCCCGGCAGATGGCGCGGCAAGTCTCGGGCGGCAGCATCGTCAATCTCTGCTCACTAACTTCCTTCGTCGGCATTCCGACCGCGGTGCCCTACGGGGCATCGAAATCCGGACTGCTCGGGATGACGCGGGCGCTGGCCACGGAGTGGGCGGGAATGAACATCCGCGTCAACGCGATCGCGCCCGGTTATTTCCGTACCGCGATGACGGAGGACTTCTATCGTGACGAGGCCTGGCAGGCGCGCATGCTGGATCGGATCCCGCAACGCCGCTTCGGCGAAGCCGCCGACATCGGCGGCGCCGTGATTTTCCTCGCCAGCGACGCGTCCGCCTACATCACCGGCCACTGCCTTCCAGTCGACGGCGGTTTCCTTGCGTCAATCTGAGAGATCTTCCGCAGAACTCAGCCCTACGGCCGACCCTATCTGAACCGGTACGCGGCTTGCTCGGCTAATGAGTAGCGGGCGCCGCCGCCCAGGATCGGACTACCTTCCTGGCAATGCCGGCAGCAGCCTTTTGCATAAGTGTTTTCGCATGTTAGTGCCGTGGAGGCCAAACCGGTGCGAAGGGCAAGGCGGCTGCGGCGACGATCATGGAACACCTCGCAGCTGTGCGAAAAAGGCGTTGAAGGCGCCGATGGCGAGAGGTACGTACATAACGGCTACGGTGAAGCGCAGAGACCGCATGAGCGCAAAACCGTGCGAGGACTATCCGCGCCGTTTCCGGCGCAAACGAGGGCACCTGCAATGAGCGACGTTTCCTTTTACGACTATGCCAAGCTGAGTGCGGAGGCGAAAGCCAATCTCCTGCGCCGATCTGAGACCGATATTTCTGGTTTCATCGAAAAGGTGCGGCCGATCCTTGAGGCGGTGCGCGCTGAAGGCGACCGCGCGGTGGCGCGCTTCGGGCGGGAGCTCGACAAGGCCGACATCTCCGAGGATCGCATCAAGGTCAGCGAAGCCGAGTTCGACGCCGCCTTCAAGCTCGTCGATGACGCTGTCATCGACTCTATCAAGTTCAGCATCCAGAACATCCGCTCCTTCCACGAGGAGCAGAAGCCGCCGGCCATGTCGCTGAAGGAAATCCGGAACGGGGCCTTTGCCGGTGACCGGTTTACGCCGATCCGGTCCGTGGCACTCTACGTGCCGCGCGGCAAGGGCTCGTTTCCGTCAGTGACGATGATGACTTCGGTGCCGGCCGTGGTCGCAGGTGTTCCCGAGCTTGCCATCGTCACGCCACCGGCACCTGATGGCACGGTGGACGCGGCAACGCTGGTGGCCGCCCGCCTTGCCGGCGTCGAAACGGTCTACAAGGTCGGCGGCGCACAGGCGGTTGCGGCCGTCGCTTACGGCACGGAGACGATCAAGCCGGCGCTCAAGATCGTCGGTCCCGGCAGCCCTTGGGTGGTCGCGGCCAAGCGCAGCCTTGCCGGCGTCATCGACACCGGCCTGCCCGCCGGCCCCTCGGAAGCCATGATCTTCGCCGACGATACCGTGCATGGCGGCCTTGCGGCACTCGATCTCTTGATCGAGGCCGAGCATGGGCCGGACTCCTCCGCCTATCTCGTCACCCACAGTCGCCGCGTCGCGGAAGAGGCGCTCGCGGCCCTGCCGCAGCATTGGGCGCGGATGACCGAACAGCGCGTCGCCTTTTCCCGGACGGTCCTCTCGGGCACCTGCGGCGGCATCGTGCTGACTTCGTCGCTCGAAGAGAGCTACGAAGTCGTGAACGCCTTCGCGCCCGAGCACCTGGAAATCCTGTCGCGCGACGCCTTCGCCCATCTCGGCCATATCACCGAGGCCGCCGAAATACTGCTCGGCCTCCACACGCCTGTCAGCATTGCCAACTTCTGCCTGGGGCCGAACGCCGTGTTGCCCACGAGCCGCTGGGCGCGCACCTTCGGGCCGCTCTCGGTCACCGATTTCGTCAAGCGCAGTTCGATCGGCTACGTCACGGCGCCGGCATATCCTGAGTTTGCCCAACATGCCCACCGGCTCGCCGTCTACGAGGGCTTCTCCTCGCATGCCCACGCGGTCTCGCCGGTCCGCGACGCCTATCTGCGAAGGGATGGCGAACGCTGAAGATAGATAGCAGTGGCGTTGCCGATTATGCCTAAATCAACAACTCAAAGGACAAAGAGAGGGTAACCATGACAGACCAATCCATCAGACACCAATTCTCTCGCCTCGCCTTCGCCGTCGGCCTCGTCGGGCTGCTGACGCAGGCGCTGCCTGCCGGTGCGGCCGACATTCCAGCCAAGCCGGAGGCGGGCAGCTTCAAGCTCGGCATCGAGCCCTGGCTCGGCTACGGCCAGTGGCACGTGGCAGCCGCCAAGGATCTCTTCAAGAAGCAGAACCTCGAAGACGTCCAGATCGTCAATTTCACCGAGGACAAGGACATCAACGCAGCGCTGGCGAGCGGCCAGCTTGATGCGGCCAACATCGCCACCCACACCGCCATGGCGATGGTCGCCGCAGGCCTGCCTGTCAAGATCGTCTCGCTCCTCGATTTCAGCCTCTCGGCCGACGCGATCCTCGCCGGCGGTGACATCAAGAGCGTGGAAGACCTGAAGGGCAAGAACATCGCCTTCGAAGAAGGAACGACGAGCGACATCCTCCTCAACTACGCGCTGGCCAGCCACGGCCTCACCATCGATGACATCACCCGCGTGCCGATGCCGGCCGCCGATGCGGGCTCGGCGCTGATTGCCGGCCGCGTCCCCGTTGCCGTCACCTACGAGCCCTATATCTCCGCCGCCCGCGCCCAGGACAAGAACATCAAGATGCTCTTCGAGGCCGGCAAGGATCCGGGCCTCGTCTCGGACGTCTTCGTGGTGCGCGAGGAAGTGCTGAAGTCGAAGCCAGGCCAAGTACTGGCGATGCTGAAGGCCTGGGACGCCGCGCTCGCCGACTACAAGGCCAACACGGCGGAAGACCGGACGATCATCGCCAAGGCAGTCGGCGCCTCGCCGGAAGATCTCGCGACCGCCTTCGACGGCGTGCAGTATTACTCGACCGCTGAAGCAGCAAAGGCCTTTGCCGGCGACTTCACCAGCAGGACCTTCGGCGACGTGCTCAAGGCGGCCAAGCAGGCTGGCATTCTGACCGCCGACGTATCGGCCGAGAAGATCATTGATCCCTCCTTCGTCGACGCTGCCAACAAGTAGCGGCGCTTCAAGAAACGGATAAGCCATGTCTGCTCCCGAAGCCTCCTCCACATCCAAGGGCGGCTCCCGAGCGCAACCGCGCGCGGGCGTCGGCCGACCGCCGAGCGCCTTCCGCATCGGCGATCCGCTCGGCGCGCACGCGTTCGTGGCGATTGCAGTCTGCGTCTTTGTGCTGCTCTTTGCGTTGTGGTGGGCGGCGACGGGGACGGGCTGGGTCAAGCCGATCTTCCTGCCGCACCCTGGCGCTGTTCTTTCCAAGATGGTGGAACTGGCGCTGGACGGTACGCTCTTAAGCGACGCCGGCGTCAGCCTTTACCGTATGGCGGTCGGCTTCGCGCTCGCCTCGGCGATGGCGATTCCGATCGGCATCATGATCGGCTGCTTCAAGACCTGGGAAGCGGCGATCGAACCCTTCGTCGATTTCGTGCGCTACATGCCGGTCGTAGCCTTCGTGCCGCTGACCATCCTGTGGGCCGGCACCGGCGATATTCAGAAATTCGTGATCATCTGGATCGGCACCTTCTTCCAGCAGGTGCTGATGGTGATGGACTGCGTCAAGCGCGTGCCGCCCGATTTCGTCGGGCTCGGGCGCACGCTCGGCCTCTCGGAAACGCGCATTCTGACACGCATCGTGCTGCCCTCGTCGCTGCCCGGCATCTGGGATACGCTGCGCATCAGCCTCGGCTGGGCTTGGACCTGGCTGGTGCTCGCGGAACTGGTCGCCGCCACGTCGGGGCTGGGATACCGCATCGTCGTCTCGCAACGCTATTTCCAGACGCAGACGATCATCGGCTACATCCTTCTGCTTGGCGTGCTCGGCCTGATCACCGACCAGAGCATGAAGGCGCTGGAGCGCGTCCTCTTCCGTTATGCGTCGAGGCATTGAGATGAGCGAGCCGAAACTGAAGCTACAGTCCCTCAACAAGTGGTACGGTTCGAAGAAGAACCGCATGCACGCACTGAGCGACATCGACCTGGAACTGGCCGATAACGAATTCGTCTCACTGGTTGGCGCGTCCGGCTGCGGCAAGAGCACGCTCCTGTCGATCGTCGCGGGCCTGCAGGGCTTCGACGACGGCGTGCTCCTGACGGACGGGGTGCCGATCGTCGGACCGGGCCTCGACCGCGGGGTCGTCTTCCAATCCTATACGCTTCTGCCCTGGCTGACGGCGCAGCAGAACGTGGAATTCGCGCTGAGCGCCGCGGGGCTCACGGGTGCGGAGTGCCGCGACGTCGCGCGCCACCATATCGAGTTGGTGAAACTCGGTCGCTTCGCCGACAGCTTTCCCTCCGAACTCTCCGGCGGCATGAAGCAGCGCGTGGCGATCGCTAGGGCCTTGTCTTATCGGCCCAAGATGCTGCTGATGGACGAGCCGTTCGGCGCACTCGATGCCCTCACCCGCCACCAGATGCAGGAGCTTCTGACCCAGATCTGGGAAGAGCACCGCCTGACCGTGCTCTTCGTCACCCACGACGTCGAGGAGGCCGTCTACCTTTCGGACCGGATCGTCGCCATGAGCATCAATCCCGGCCGCATCAACGCGACCTTCCACGTCGGCCTCGCCCGGCCACGGCATCAGGACATGATCGCCACGCCGGACTTCATCGCCCTGCAGAAGGACGTGCTCGCCGCCATCCGCGCCGGATCACAACAGGACGACGGCCACTGATCTCGTTCGCGGTGCTTTGTCGAGCATCGGACGGGGGACGAACCAGCAGGGTCAGGGCCCGCCGTCCTTACCCGCGCGGCTCCAATCGCCGATGAACCCTCTTTGGCGCGGCGTATCGGTTCCAGACCTCTCGGCGTCTTCGCCTAATCGGCGACCGATCAATGTCGGCGACGTGTCAGCGCAATGCGAGACAACTGCCTCCTTCCAACTTCTCGTCTGACGGCAGGAGCGCGTGGTAGTGGAAAACCATTGCAGGGAGCCTTCCGAGGAAAAATCTTTCACCCTATGACCGCACACACGAAAAAATAAAATCTATGTAATCTATATACTATGTGCCAGTCTTTCCCGACTTGCCCGCCTGCCCGTCCGGCAGCAGCGTGAAGCAGCAACGGGAGATTGAAAATGACGCGACAGATCAAGCTTGGTGCATTCCTTCCCGGTGGCGGGCAGCACATTGCGTCCTGGCGTCATCCGGATCAGCCGCTCGACGGGGCGACGAGCCTGAAGTTTCACATCGAGCTTGCGCAGGCGGCCGAACGTGGTCTTTTCGATGCCTATTTCCTGGCGGACGGGCTGGCGGTGGCTTTCGGCGGCGGCATCGAAGGCGGCAATGCAAAGGTAGCCGGGTTCGAGCCCGTCACGCTGTTTTCAGCCCTGGCGCCCTTCACCGAAAATCTCGGTTTCATAGCGACGGCGTCAACCACTTACGAGGAACCCTATTCGGTCGCCCGCAAATTCGCTTCGCTCGACCTGATCTCCGGCGGGCGCGCCGGATGGAACGTGGTGACCACCGCAACCGAAGCCGCGGCACGGAATTTCAACCTCGACAAGCAAATCCCTCATGCCGCACGCTACCGCCGGGCCGAAGAGCATCTCGCGGTGGTGAAGAAGCTTTGGGAAAGTTTCGAGGATGACGCCTTTATCCGCGACCGCGAAAGCGGTGTCTATTTCGATGTTGACAAGGTGCATCGCACCAATCATCGCGGCGAGCACTTTTCCGTCGAGGGGCCGCTCAATGTTCCGCGTTCGCAACAGGGACATCCGGTGATCGTGCAGGCCGGACAATCCGATGACGGGCGCGGACTTGCGGCGGCGACCGCCGAAGTCATCTTCACGGCACATCAGAAGCTCGAAAGCGCGCGGGAATTCTACCGGGATGTCAAGAACCGTGCCCGCGCCTTCGGCCGCGATCCGTCCCATGTCCTGATCATGCCTGGTGTCTCGCCTTTCGTCGGCCGGACAGAGGCCGAGGCGCGTGAAAAATACGAGCGACTGACGAGCCTGATTGTGGAGGAGGACGGACTGGCGCTGATCAACGCGCTGACCGGTGGCGAACTCGACCTTGCCGGCTGCGATCTCGATGGTCCGCTGCCGCTGGCGCCGCCGACAGAGGGGATGAAGAGCCGGCAGGAGCTGATCCGCCGCATCGCGGACGACAACGATTTTTCTATTCGCCAGCTCTATCAATGGATCGCGTCCGCGCGCGGCCATTTCACGATCGTCGGCTCGGCCGAACAAGTCGCCGATACGCTGCAGGAATGGTTCGAGAACGAGGCTGCGGACGGCTTCAATATCCTGCCGCCCTGGCTGCCTACCGGCCTCAACGATTTCGTGGATCTCGTCATTCCCGAACTGCAGCGCCGCGGGCTGTTCCGGACTGCTTATGAAGGCAAGACGCTGCGCGAAAATCTCGGGCTGCCATTTCCCCACACGAGGTGGAGTGCCGCCTACACCGAAGCCGCCGAATAAGCGAAACCGCAAAAGGAGCACTGGCCATGGCCCTGGATACGGAACAGCAGATCGCCCTGCAGAGCTATAACATCACCTCTTTCTGGCGGCAGAAGCCGGTGCGGGAGGCCCTGGCATTCTTGCGCAATTTCCTGTCGCGCTATGGTCTGCTGATTGTCTTTGCGCTCTTTTGGGAGATCGCACCGTCGCTCGGCTGGACTAATCCGGCTGTGTTGCCGCCGCTGGGCGCGATTTTGCGGGCCCTCTGGAACGGCGTTACCGTCGGCACCTTCTCCGGCGACATTCTCATCAGCCTGCAGCGCGCGGGCACAGCCTTTGGCGCGGCAGTCGGCGTCGGCATTCCGCTCGGCCTGTTCATGGGGCATATCCGGATCATCGAGCGCAGCCTCGATCCCATCCTGCAACTGTTCCGCCAGACCTCGGCGCTCGCGCTTTATCCGGTCTTCATCCTGCTGCTCGGTCTCGGCGAAACCTCGAAGATCTTCGTGATCTTCTGGGCGACGCTCTTCCCGATCCTGCTCGCCACCATCGGCGGCGTGAAGCAGGTGGATCCGAAGTTGATCGAGATGGCACGCGTCTATGGCACCAAGCCGCTCACCGTCTTCCGCCGTGTGGTTTTGCCGGCGGCCCTGCCGCAAATCTTCGTGGGCCTTCGACTCAGCGCCACGACCGCACTTCTGCTGCTCATCGCCGCCGAAATGATCGGCGCCAATTCCGGCATCGGCTTTCAGGTGATGAACGCCCAATACAACTTCCAGATTCCATTGATGTTCGCCGCCATCCTTTTGCTCGCCCTCCTCGGTCTGTCGGCGAATTTCATTCTGGAGACCCTGCAGGCCCGGCTCTGCCGCTGGTCCAAGGTCAAGAACTGATCATCCGCATATCTCAGCCCTTCCACTCCAAACTTTCCACGGAGACTAACATGCAGATTTCCCGTCGCTCCTTCGGCCGCATGGCCGCCGCCGCTAGCCTTCTCCTCGCGGGCACGGCTGGCACCGTCTTCGCAGCCGAGCCCGAGCAGGTCACCATTCGCTATCTCGCAAGCCAAGGCGGCCTTTCCGGTCACGAGCTTGCCGAAGCACTCGGCTATTTCAAGGATACGGGCATCACCTTCAAGAATGTCGGCTATGCCCAGGGCGGGCCTGCCTCGCTCTTCGCGCTGGCTTCCGGCGACGTCGAACTCGGCAGCGCGGCGACGGCCGCCGTCCTGAACTCGATTGCTGGCGGCAATGATTTCGTCGCCGCCTATGCGTCGAACGGCATCAACAAGACCACCGAGAGCATTTTCTACACGCTTGAAGGCAACCCGATCAAATCCATCAAGGATCTCGCCGGCAAGACGATCGCTGTCAACACGCTTGGCGCCCACCTCGACTATACCGTACGCGAGGCGCTCCACTCCGTCGGCCTGCCGGAAAACGCCGCCAAGCTCGTGGTCGTGCCCGGCCCGCAGCTGGAACAGGTCCTGCGCTCAAAGCAGGTCGACATTTCGGCTTTCGGCTATTGGCAGAAGACTTTTGAAGGCGCCGCCCTGAAGAACGGCCCCCTTCAGAAGGTTTTCGGTGACACGGATGTTCTCGGCGAAATCGCCGGCGGCTTTGTCGTGCTGCGCCGCGACTGGATCAAGCAGCATCCGGCCGCCGCCAAGACCTTCGTCGAGAAGTCGCAGGCCGCGCTCGAATATGCCCGCCTCCATCCCGAGGAAACGAAAGCTGTCATCGCCAAGGTTCTTGCCTCGCGCAACGAGAACCCTGATATCGCGCAGTATTTCACCGGTTACGGCGTGCGCGAGGGCGGCAAGGCCGTTCCACGCGACTTGCAATTCTGGATCGACATCCTCGCCCGCGGCGGCGTCCTGCAGCCGGGACAGCTGAAGGCCGAGGATATTCTTTACGATCCGGCGAACTTCGCCGTCGCCGCGAATTGAGGAAGCAGACAGATGGCACTCGCTGAACTTGCCACGCGTGGAGAGGTGACGATCCGGAACCTTTCCAAATCCTTCTCGATCAACGGGCGCCATCTCAATGTGCTCCAAGCGGTCAATAACCAGATTCGCGCCGGTGAGAGTCTGGCTATTGTCGGAGCCTCTGGCTCCGGCAAGACGACCCTGCTCAGGGTTCTCGCCGGCCTCGAAGAGGCCGACCGAGGCGAGGTATTGATCGACGGTCAGCCGGTCCATGGTGTGGGCACCGATCGTGCCGTGATCTTTCAGGAGCCACGGCTTCTCCCTTGGCTGAGCGTGCTCGACAACGTCGCCTTTCCGCTGGAAAACCGCGGATTGCGAAAAGCAGAGGCTCGGGATCGCGCCCGACACTACGTGGAACTCGTCGGTCTCGGCGATTTCACCGAGGCGCTGCCGGCCCAGCTCTCGGGAGGCATGGCGCAGCGTGTCGGCATCGCAAGGGCGCTAGCGGTGAAACCGGAAATTCTGCTTCTCGACGAGCCCTTCGGCGCGCTTGATGCCATGACCAAGATCACGATGCAGGAAGAGCTGGCGCGCATCTGGCGGGAGGAAAAGGTCACCATGATCCTGGTAACCCACGATCTCGAGGAGGCCGTCTACCTTGCCGACCGGGTCCTCATTCTCGCCAAGGAGAAAGGCGGCCGCACACGCGAGATCGACATCGACCTGCCACGCCCACGTAACCGGAGCGAGGCGCGTTTCGTCAAGTTCCGCGAGCAACTCTTGAACGAGTTCGGGCTGCACTGACCGCGGGCCTGGAACACAAACAGAAGAACGTTATCCAGCAGATCAGCGACCGTGCGGCGAACGCCGTCCGCCCACGATCGAGGCCGAGGGTCGGGAGGCTGTTCGCGAGATCGTTGCGGCCGGCGGCTGTGTTGGTTTGTTTCCCGGGCCGAGTTTGGACGGGGCCGATGCTTTGTTCCTTTGGAAATCGTGGGGGCCGACGACATGCTTATGGACGAGGCCCTGATCTGTCTCAAGGAGCGAACCGGAGCCAAGCCAGTCAACGCCTTCTTCAAGATCGCGCGGTCGGAGGACCTCGTCAAACATTGATGAAGGCGGGTGCCGGCCGTTCTATTCCGCGACGGCGTCCCTCAACGATCGACAACACCTTATCGCAAACTCCGAAATGCCGCCCTGATCTCTTCGCTGAACAGTTTCGGTTCCTCCCAGGCGGCGAAGTGGCCTCCCTTCGAGGCGCGGTTATAGTAGACCAGCTTGGGATAGGCGCGGGAGAGCCATTCCTTCGGGGGCTTGTAGACCTCGCCGGGGAAAACAGTCACGCCGACGGGCACCTGAATCGCCGTAAGCTTCGCGCCTGAGACCGTGTTCTCCCAGTAGATGCGTCCGCTCGAAGGCCCGGTGTTCGTCAGCCAGTAGAGGGTGATGTTGTCGAGGATCATGTCCTTTGTCAGAGCCTTTTCAGGTTCACCGCGCGTGAAGACCCAGTCTGCGATCTTGTCATAGAGCCAGGCAGCTAGGCCGACTGGAGAGTCCGCAATACCGTAACCGACAGTTTCCGGACGCGTATTCATGATGGCGGCGTACCCGAAGCCATTATTCAGAAAATCCCTGGCATCGTCGAAGATCTTCTTCTCGTCGGGAGAAAGAGTCGCGGGGGCCGGGGCGCCGTTCTTGAGCGCCTGGGCAGCGTCCGGCGGAAAGGTGGTGCCCCGCTCGATCCGGTTGACGTGAATGCCGAGTAGGCCTTCCGGTGCCCGCCGGCCAAGGGCATCGGAAATGATCGCGCCCCAGTCACCGCCTTGGGAGACGTAGCTTTTGTAACCTAGACGCTTCATGAGCACGTCCCAAGCGCTCGCGATGCGCTGGGGGTTCCATCCGGTCGTGTTCGGCTTCTCCGAAAAACCGAAGCCCGGGATGGACGGCAGCACGAGGTGGAAGGCGTCTTCGGCCTTGCCTCCGTGCGTCGTTGGATCGGTTAGCGGGCCAATCACATTGAGGAGTTCGAACACTGAGCCCGGCCAACCATGCGTCATGATCAACGGCAGCGCGTTCTCGTGCGGGGAACGCACGTGAATGAAATGAATATCAAGCCCGTCGATGTTCGCCAGGAACTGCGGAAAGGCATTCAGCCTCCTCTCGGCGTTGCGCCAGTCGTAGCCGGTCTGCCAGTATTCGACGAGACCGCGCAGCTTTTCCGGCTGGACGCCTTGGGATCGATCTGTGACGGTCTCACCGTCAGGCCAGCGCGTGGCGGCGAGCCGCCGCCGCAGGTCAATCAATTCCGCTTCAGGAACCTCGGCCTTGAAAGGGCGAATTTCGCCGTTCCAGCCCGGTTTCGCCATTCTGGTTTCTGCCGCTTTCGCAAGCGACGGCAACACCGCGGTCGACAGGGCGATAGCCGTTCCCCCGAACAACAGCGTCCGACGAGAAAGGTCGATGGCTTCTACCTTGGCACTTGCTGTCATGACGTATCCTCCTCCTTTGTCGGACTATTTCACGGTCTCAAGGAGCTTCGCATTCTTGGTGACGATGTATGTCGCCAATTCCGAAGCCTTGCCTTCGCCGACGTTGCGCGCGGAATGGACAACGCCATCGGGGATGAACAGGGTCTCGCCAGCTTTGAGCGTCAGGGCTTCCCTGCCCTCTAGCTTGTATTCGAGTGTCCCTTCGAGAACGTAGGCAACTTCCTCGCCAGGATGTCTATGATTCACTGCGAAAGCGCCGGGATTGAAGTCGACGCGCACCTGGACGACTTCCTTGCCGGCGACGCTGATGTCCTCCTTCACCAGATCGGTCCGCTGAATTTCGGGCTGCTGGGCCTGCGCGGGCTGGTAGATGACGGCGGCAGCGACAAGAGCCGCGGAGACGATAAACCGTGCGTTCATGGATTGCTCCTTCGTTGGCACTAGCAGGCGCAACCAATGCCCCATGCTTCCGAGCCAAAATCGGACCGTTCGGTATCCCGGATATTTCTGATGCCGGTCGCAAATGTATCGGAACCAAGCCAACCGAGGGTCTGGATACAATGCAATACAAAATCGTCCGCCGCAGATTCTGCGTGGCTTGACGATATGTTGCATATGCATCATTATGCCTTACAGGGAATGAGCCCAACGGTCTCTCCTGTACAATATCATCATTCTAGAACAAACATTCTGTTGCGTACGCAACATACAGGCAAATTGGTACGGAACTGGTTGGCGACGGTCTCGCCAAGCTTCCGCAATCACTATCGTCGCCTCCAGAGGCGAGCAACAACACACGAAGGAGCCTTGAAATGTTGAAACACTCGATACCCCTCCTTTCCTCGCTCATGCTGAGCGCGGCATCGGCTGGTTCAGCCGGCGCTTCTCCCAGCAGCATCCATGCCGAGATCGGATACATAGAGGTAGCCCCCGACATCACGCTTCGACGCATGGTCGCCCACAGCGCCGCGCCTAAGGGGACTGTTCTCTTCCTCCACGGATTTCCGGAGACGCTACTCGTCTGGAAGGATATCGCGAACGCACTTGCGCGGGACTACGAAGTCCATGCTATCGATTGGCCAGGCTACGGAATGTCATCGCGACCCGCAGTCGCGACGTTCTCGTATTCGCCACGAGACTATGCCGACATTCTGAGAGCCTACATCAAGTCTGCGCATGTCGATCGCTCAAGGCTGACAATTTACGCGACCGATATCGGATCGCTTCCCGCATTGCTGGCAGCGATTGAGGAACCTGATATCGCCAAGAACATCGTCGTCGGAGACTTCGCTCCGTTCAACAGGCCCGAATACATGTACAAGAGCCTCCAGAACCTCAAGAGCGAGCCGGCGGCATCCAAAACCCGTATCCACATGAACGGGACGAGCGCGGAAATCCTCGCAAACGCCTATCGCCGCGGCCTGCCACCCGAGGAACAGTTCGACCTTCCGGCCGAGGTGCTGAAGGACATGACGGAGGGATGGGGGCACGGCGACATCACGTCCGCTGACGCGTTCTACCAATACTACTCGCACTTCACGCGCGACCAGGACTATCTCGAAGAGCACCTCGGTGAACTCAAGACTCCCGTCAAACTCGTCTGGGGCGAAAAGGACCTCTACATCAAGAAAGAGATGGGAGAGGAATTTGCGCGGCGAACCGGTGCGCCCATGACTGTTTTGCCGGGTATCGGCCACTACCCGCACCTCCAGAAACCTCAGAATACTGTCGCTGAAATACGGGCGGCGAAGTAGCGCCGACGAAGCGTGGTCTGTAAGACAACGGCCCTGCCCGATGAGCGCAAAGGCTATCGTGCAGGACTGGGATCAACGGCGTCGCCGAGGCTTTGCTTCACGTTGAGAAAGTTAAGGAACCGAGGCGCCGAGATCGTCTTCACTTCTGCTCGTCTACTCTCGGAAGACTCTCGGCAACGCCAATGATGGCTTTTGCACCAACATCGCCAACGAGCTGGCTGGCTTTCCGCTGCGCCTCGCGCCAGGCAGGCGCGGCGTCATTGAGGAGCTTTTTTCCAGAATCCGAAATGACGACCGGTCTACTGCGGCCGCCATCCGTCGGAAGCTCTTCGATCCAACCTTCTGCAAGAAGCGGTGCAAGACTGCGGGTCAAGGTCGTCCGATCCTGAAAGTTTGCGCGGCCGATCTCGGCGCGGCTAGCACCACCCAGTTTTGCAATCATGATCAACATCGAGAACTGCGATGCATTGAGGCCGTAGTCACGCAATTCCTGATCATAGATGTTTGTAATCACCCGGGAGATGCGCCTGCTCCTCGTCATCAAGCACCCGGATACGACCTCGCTGACGATATCAGAGTTGGAATCACGTCGATCCATGGCCATCTCGCCCCAGCATTCAATCGGATCTCGTTTTGTAGTGCATATGCAACATTTCGTCAATTGAGCTGCTTTGTCGACATGTCCATTAGACTTTCAGATCGCCAACCTACTCCGGCAGACCCGCTAGTCGTAGGCCTTCGATGTATTTGGCCATGAGCGTCTTATCGAGATAGGGTGCACGCGAACTGTAACGCTCGATCGAGAAGTCAGGATTGACCTTCAGAAGTTCGCGCGCGGCCTGGCGCGCCTCTTCAAGCCGCCCCAGTTGGGCGTAGGTCGCTGCAAGCAGGCGATAGGCGGGCCCAAGCTCGGCCATTTTCTCCAGAAGGGACAGTGCCTCCAAATATTTTCCCGAAAGAAATTTGGCTGCGGCGATATCCCAGAGATACCAGTCGGGGCGGCTCGGATTGAGGCGAACGGCAAGCTCTCCCATCCTAACGGCATCGTCAAGGCGCCCAAGATAACCAAGGGCATCGCAATATTCGGCGAGGAGGTCACAGTTGCTGGGAGCCAGTTCTCGGGCACGCTCATAGCAGGCTACGGCTCGCTCGGCCTCTCCCCTCCAAAGGTGAACGACGCCAAGAGCCCAGTGGGTATCAGCGTCGATCGGGTTTAGCTTCAGGGCTTTGCTTAGCAGGGCCGATGCGGTCGCAAGCGCGGTATCGATTTCAACGATTTCGTTCCATTTCAGCTTCCGAAGCTCGATCCAGGCCAACCCGATGTAAGGCCGCGGAAACTCCGGATCATCGGCTATCGCGGCGAGATACATTTCCCGCGCAAGTCGCACATCCTCTTGGCTCGAGCCCTGATGAAGATGCCGGCCCCGCAAATACAGATCGTAGGCTTTCAGCGATGTAACAGGCTTGCTCAGGGCGCGTTGACGCTCCGCCTCTTCTATCTTGACGCTCAGCGCGGCCGGTATGGAGCGGGACAGCTCGTCCTGAATGTGAAAGATGTCGATAAGGTCGAAGTCGTATTTTTCCGCCCAGATTCGTTCACCCGAAACATTGATGAGGTTGGCACTCACCCTGACACGATTGCCAAGTCGCCTCACGCTCCCCTCGAGGACGTAGTGCGGGATTGACTCGGCGTGCTGTTGCTCTGAGGGCGGTTGTTGAGCGACAACGATCAGCCTGGAGAACCGCGCCAAACCTGCCGCGACATCTTCTGTTAATCCCGCCGCGAAATAATCCTGGTCTGGATCGCCGCTGAGATTTGAGAACTTCGAAACGTACAGCAATGTTCTGTTCGGCGAAAACTCCGGCCCAAGGCGCGTTCCGACCGACTGCACGGCAGGCTTGGGTGTCGCAATAAACTCAGGATTCGCCCCTTCTGCACCGTCGTCGACGATGATGTTGAAGATGCGAATTGGCCGCTCGATGTTCTTCAGTGCGTGCTCGCCCACATCTTCGAAGCGGATGCCCAGACGCTTGCCTAAGGTGTCGCGCACCGATGCGGATATCGCTATGCCTCCCGGTTTCGCGACATTCTCAATGCGAGCTGCAACGTTCACGCCATCGCCGTAAACATCGTCGTCCTCGAAGATAAGGTCGCCGATATTTATACCGATCCGAAATTCTATCCTGCGATCGCCGGGGACACGCGCATTGCGTTTCTGCATCTCCGATTGGATCTCGATCGCGCACAGGACCGCCTCTTCAGCAGTCTGAAACTCCGTCAGCATCCCATCGCCAACAAGCTTGATTGTATGGCCCTGATACAACGCGATTTTCACGTCCCAAAGTTCGTGTCGGTGCAATTTTAGAGCGGAAAGTGTGCCTTTCTCGTCGATCCCCATCAGTCGACTATAGCCGACCACGTCAGAGGCCATGATGACAGAAAGCCGTTGCTTCATTGTCGCCCACCCCCATCAAGTCAGCCAATGGCCACTCAGATTAGCATATACGCAATGTCGAGACACTTCCTGGCGCGCTCAAGAATTCGTCTTCGCTCGCCCCGTGGCGGACGGTGTCCACTTCGCGCCAGAAGCAGCCTGCTCTATAAGTTACAACCTGGACATGGACCTTGAGGTCTGCACCCACGTCGAATGCTAGTAGCCTCCGTGTCAGGGCGAGTGATACAGAAATTCGAGGTGCCCATATGAAACTCATAACGGGTTGGCTCACCTGCAAGCAGGGAATGCGAGAGGCGTTCCTTGCCGCTATGGAGCCGCATGTTGTGTCCACGCGCGCTGAGCCAGGCTGTGTGTTTTTTGAGTATCATCGGCACAAGGATGAAGACGACGTGGTGGTTCTGATCGAAGGCTTTCGCGATGCGGAGGCACACGAGTTCCATAGGCGAACCCCGCACATGATCGCGATGCAGGCCGATGTGCGGCGGCTCCTGGCAAGATTGAGTTTGATCGAGACGGTCTCGGATGAAGTCGCACGTTATGATCTCGATTTCATCGCAAATCCGCCGGGCCCCTATCGTCCTTAGTCCTGCAGGCAGCTTGCACGTCGATGTGCGTGCTCCCACAGCACCGTTCGCACCCGCCGCTGTCGTTGGCAATCGTAAAACACCCAAGCCTGTTGATGTGCTACATTGTCACCACGTGCTTTTGTGGCGGGAGGGATCGAGAATGCAGCGCAAGCTGGCCACGATCATGGTCGGAGATTTCGTCGGCTCCACCCCTGCGATGGAAACGGACGAGGAAGGAGCGATCACCCGGATTGACGCTGTCCTCGACACTGTTCGCATGGTCATCCAGCGCCATGATGGCCGCGTCTTCGGCACCGCGGGCGATGCCCTGCTCGCCGAGTTCGGCAGCCCAGTCAATGCGCTTAGGGCCGCCATCGAGGCGCGCGCCGAGATCGCTGCCCTTCCTGGCTCGAGTGGCGGCGACATGCGTTTCGGCCTGCATGTCGCGGATGTCGTCGTCGTGGGCTCGGACTTGCGCGGCGATGGCGTGAACATAGCCGCGCGAATTGAGGCGTCTGCGCCACCTGGCGCAATCGAGGTTTCGGGGGTGCTTTACGACCAGGTCCGTCGGGTCTCGCCTTGTGGATTTGAAGACATCGGCGAACGTCGACTGAAAGGAATTTTCGAGCCGATACGGATTTACCGGGTTACTGAACTGGTGGACCGCCACCTCTATCAGTTCGCTCCAACACGATCCTCTCCCAATGCTGCACAGCCTCCCCGGACAAACTCGATCGCCGTGGCGCGGTTCGACATTGCGCCCGGCGCCATTGCGGATCAATCCTTCCTGGCGGACGGCATCACCGACGACCTGACTCTTGAACTGAGCCGGCTGAAGGGGTTGTTTGTCAGTTCCCGTTCGGCCGCGACCGCACTGACGACCAAAGACCCGGTCGAGATCGGCCGCCTTCTCGGCGTCGGCTACGTCGTCAGCGGCTCGATCCGGCAAGCGGGCGACGACCTCAGGGTCAACATCTCGCTGACGGAAACCGGAGAGGGTCTCGTCATCTGGTCCGATCGCATAACGCGTCCGTTTCGCGAACTGCTTGATGTCATGGATGAAATCATCGCGCGTGTCGCAGCAACCGTGTCCGGACGGGTCGAGCAGTCGGAACTTGCGGCCGCGCGGCTAAAGCGCCCGGAGAACATGACGGCCTATGAGTATTACCTACGGGGACTGGACCATCATCGCTTGGTTGGCGTTTCGGACACCCACATACACGAAGCCATGACCTGGTTCGAGCGGTCAATGACCGCTGATCCCGGTTTCGGCCGCCCCTTCGCCATGCACGTCTGCTCGTGGAGCAACTTGCCAAGCTTTGACCTTCATGAGGCCGAAAAGCAGGTTGCGCATGCGCTTGCACTCGACCCGACCGACCCGGAAGCCCATCGCATCATGGGCGCGATCAAGATGAAATCGGGCGACTTCGCCTCGGCGCGTTACCATCACATACGCGCCAAGGAACTCGCTCCGAACGACGCCTATATTCTCGGCCGCAGCGCCGCGTTCTATGTCTATGTCGGAGAGGCTGAGCACGCCCTTGGAATGCTTGATCGTGCCGAGACACTCGATCCCTTTCTGCCGGTCTGGATCACTGAAGAGCGGGTGGCGGCCCTCTACGCGCTGGACCGCTTCGAAGACATGATGCGCGTCGCCCTGACACTACCGTTTCAGACCAGGCGGACGTTGCTTTATCAGATCGCGGCTAGCATGGCCTGCGGCAACAGCGGAAAGGCTGAACTCTTGGTTCGGCAAGCGCTTTCCCTCGATCCGGGCCTGTCTGCGATATACATCCGGATGCAGGAGACCTATGCCGACGAGTCCGTCACCGAAGCCCTGATCGAGCGGAACTGCGATGCCGGCCTGCCGCCAAAGCCGCGGAAGCCTACACCCCGCAAGAAATCAACTTTGCTGAGATGACGAACGGCCGATCAGCCACCCACGCGGCGCAGAACAGGTGGCGTCACGGAGCTTCACCTGGCTCAGCATGGAGCGCGGAAGCCCGGCCGCCCCGCACTGGACCGGCAGAGCCGCCACGGTCGATCACTACTTAATCTGGCGCCCCTACTCTCCAGCCTGCCTGAGGGGCGTGAAGCCGATCTGCATGCGCTGCGGATTTTCCTGGCGGAGCGTGCGCAGCATCTCCTCATACTCCCGTTCGGCTTCTGCCGTGACCGACGGTCGAACCTCCTGCAGGGCCATGGCGAAATTCTCCTTTGTCACCGTCGACGCAGTCAGAGACTGACGCAGTGCAATCAGCCCTGCTCGCCGTGTCAGGTCTTCGAGATCTGCCCCTGTAAACCGCTCCGTCTTGTCGGCGAGTTCATCGAGATCAACATCGTCGGCGAGCGGCATCTTCTTCGTATGGATGCCAAGGATCTTCCGCCGCGCTTTTGCATCCGGCACGGGAACATAGACCAGTTCGTCAAAGCGCCCCGGTCGCAGCAGTGCCGGATCGAGCAAATTCGGCCGATTGGTCGCTGCCATCACGACGACGCCCTGCATGTCTTCCAACCCATCCATTTCGGCCAGTAGCGTGTTGACGACCCGCTCGGTCACCGCCGGCTCACCCAGCCCGCCGCCGCGGACGGGGGCCAGCGAGTCGATTTCATCGATGAAGATGACGGTCGGGGCAACCTGTCGTGCGCGTTCGAAGAGCCGCGAAACCTGCTGCTCGGACTCGCCGTACCATTTCGAAAGCAGATCGGACGATTTGGTTGCCACGAAGTTCGCTTCGGCTTCGCGCGCCACGGCCTTTGCCAACAGTGTCTTCCCGGTCCCAGGAGGTCCAAACAAGAGAAATCCCTTTGCAGGGCGAATGCCCATCTGCCTAAAGGACTGCGGTGACCTGAGCGGCAGTTCCACCCCTTCCTTCAGTCTCATCTGCGCTTCGTCCAAACCTCCGACATCGTCCCAACGGACGTTCGGCTCCTGGATCATGATTTCGCGCAACGCGGAAGGTTGAATGCGCTTCATGGCGGACGTGAAATCGTCCTGAGAGACCGTGAGCTTTTCAAGGATCTCGGTTGGGATACCCTGCTTCAGATTGATATCGGGAAGAACACGGCGCAGCGCATCCATCGCCGCTTCGCGAACCAACGCACCGAGATCCGCTCCGACAAAGCCGTAGGTCGTCCTCGCGATCTCATCGAGATCGGTGTTCTCGGCGAGTGGCATGCCCCTGGTGTGGATCGCGAGCACCTCGCGCCGGCCGCGCTGGTCCGGTACGCCAATGACGATTTCGCGGTCGAAACGCCCGGGACGGCGGAGCGCCTCGTCAATCGCGTCTCGCCTGTTCGTCGCGCCGATGACAACAATATTCTGCCTCGGCTCCAGCCCATCCATAAGGGTTAGCAACTGGGCGACAATTCGCCGTTCGACTTCTCCGGTCACCTGCTCGCGCTTTGGCGCGATGGAGTCGATTTCGTCGATGAAGATGATTGATGGCGCATTCTGCGAGGCTTCCTGAAAGACCTGCCGCAAACGTTCCTCGGACTCCCCGTAGCGGCTGCCCATGATCTCGGGACCGGCGATGTGGTAGAAGTTGGCTTCCGTCTCATTGGCGACAGCACGGGCCAACAGCGTCTTGCCGGTGCCCGGGGGGCCATAGAGAAGCACGCCCTTTGGCGGTTCGATGCCGAGGCGCTGAAACAACTCGGGATGGCGCAGTGGCAGCTCCACCATCTCGCGGACTTGCTCGACAGAGGTGCCGAGTCCGCCGATATCGTCGTACGTTACGTCAGCTCGGCGTGCTTCCTTCGGTTCCTCAAACTGCGAACGCAATTCGACAACCGTCTGCTCGTTCATCTGGACGATGCCTCTCGGCTGTGTCGAGACAACGACGAGCCTGATTTCCTGCAGACCGTAGGCGGGAAGATCGAGTACGCTCCGTAGCAGCGGGTCCGCAGCGCGGGGATCTCTTACGCGTTGCTGGACTGAGGTCGATACAACGTCGCCGGCCACCATTGGGCGGTGAAGAAACGTGCGCTGCAAAGCTTCACCCGGTCCCTGCAACACCAGGTTCTTCTGCGCCGGCGCGAGGACAACCTTCGTCGCCGGCCTGACCTCCGCCTTGCGAACTTCGATATGGTCGCCGCTTGTTGCGCCTGCATTTACGCGCTGAAGGCCGTCGAGCCTGATCAGGTTCAGGCCCTCATCATCGGAATAGGGGCCCATCGCGATCGCGGCCGTATGCCGCTTGCCGATGAGCTCAATAAGCTCGCCTTCTCGTACGCCGAGCTTGGTCATCGCCTTCGTGGAGACGCGGGCGATGCTCGCTCCCGTATCCTGCGGTGGCATATTGGCAACCTGCAGCGTGAGGATCTGATCGTCGGGGACAGACATGATACCTCCAAAATCGCTTGTGATGAAACGCTGCGCTGACAGCTAGAGAGCTTACGGAAAAGACAAGCGGTTTTCATGCGAACACGTAAAAAGACTTGCGCTTCCTTGCCGCCGACACGACGGATCCGCCTACTGATATTCGAAACGCGTGATGGAGCGAATTATACAGAGGTATAGGTGAGCGACCGTTTCACGGTTGGACAAAGTGCTCCAGTGGTCCACCGGTTGAGCCTCGGTGGAAAGCCGCAAACCTCGGAAGCTTCACAATCCCCTCGAGTTTTACGCAGCCTTCGCCCCCAGGCAGCCATCCAAGCTCTCCCCAAGCCCGTTATTCCGCCAGGCTATCGACGAATGCGCGGATGCCGCCGACTACTACAGTGGTTTAGCGGACCGGACTGACCGTCGAACAGGTGCGGACCCGTATGGACACAAAAAGGGCCGGCTGGGATAGCCGACCCTTCTTTACTGTCAGGTTTACGCTGAGTTAGAGGCCGTTGTCCTTCATGATCTGGCCTGCATTTTCCTTTGTCACCTTGAGCGTCGGCAAGACGACATTCTTTTCGACTTTTTCTCCGCCGAGATACTTGATCGCCTGACGCAGGCCTTCCGCGCCCGGCGTTGCATAGAGGAAGGTCGCACTGAGTTCACCATTGTTCACCCAGGTCACGCCTTCTCCGGGAAGCGCATCGATGCCGATGAATTTGATGTCCTTCTCACGTCCGGCATCCTTGGCAGCGAGGTAGGCGCCATAGGCCATCGGATCGTTGTGGCCATAGACGAGGTCGATCTTCTCATTGTTGCGGAGCGCGGTGGCCATGATGTTGTAGGCCTGGTCCTGCTTCCAGTCGCCCGACTGCTGGTCGAGCAGGTTCTTGATGCCCGGCTCCTTGTCGGTAAATTCGTGGAAGCCGTCGTGCCGGTCGTGTGCCGGCTGGGTTCCCATGCCGCCCCAGATCTCGACGACATTGCCCTGCGCCTTACCGGGCCCGCCGAGAAGTTCAACGGCATATTCCCCCGCAGCCCGACCGATCAGCTTGTTGTCGCCGCCGACGAACTGGACGTACTTGTCGGTTTCGACGTTGCGATCCAAGACGAAGACCGGAATCTTGGCGTCGATCGCCTGCTGGACGACGCCGGTGAGGCCAGCGGATTCCTTCGGCGAGATCAGCAGCGCATTGACTTCCTGGCGGATCAGGTTTTCGACATCCGCAACCTGCTTTTCAGTCTTGTCCTCACCGTCGGTGATGATCAGCTCGACTTCGGGATGCTTTGCGGCTTCCGCGATGATGTCCTTGTTGAACTGCGCCCGCCAGGGCTCGATCGTGGTCGCCTGGGAGAACCCGATGCGCCACTTCTTGTCTTGCGCCAGCGCGCCATGCGTAGCGAAAAGGGATGTAGTGGTGAAAAGCGCGGTAGTGACGACCGCGAACTTCAACATGTCACGACGTTTCATTTCCGTTTCCTCCAGTGTTGAGAGACATGGTCTCCTTGCGCGGACGCTCCTCCCCGGACGCCTCCGATCTCGCGGGCCGCGGCAGTGTCAGCCGCAACCGCGCCAGAATATCGCGGGCATTGCGCTCCTGAACGAGCACGGTGCCGATGATGATCAGTCCCTTCAGCACCAGCTGAAGGTTGGAATTGATGTTGTGGAGCTGCAGGATATTCGACAGCAGCCCGAAGATCAGCACGCCGCAGAAGGTGCCGGCAAGGCTGCCGCGTCCCCCCATCAGGCTCGTGCCGCCGATGACCACCGCGGCGATGGCGTCGAGCTCCAGCCCAGCCCCGGCATCGGGCTTGCCCTGGCGATACTGCGCAACGTAGAGGATCGCGGCGATGCCCGCGAGCAGGCCGGAGACGGCATAGGTGACGATCTTGACCCGTCCGCTGTCGATGCCTGAAAGCCGCGCCGCCTCCTCGTTGCCGCCGATCGCATAAACGAAGCGGCCGAACGGAGTGAACTTCAGCACGACCGCATAAATCGCAATCGCCGCAATGAAAAAGATACCGGGCATGGGAATGATGCCGAAGACCAGCGAGCGGAGGATATCGAAATCGGCCGTGGCGTTCGACCCGGTGTAAACCGGCAGGACCGCATTGTTCTGACCCGCCGTCAGCCGAGCGATGCCGAGCGCAGTCACCATCATCGCCAGGGTGACGATGAAGGGCTGCAGGCGGCCGACGACGATGATGATGCCGTTGATGGCGCCAAACAGAAGGCCGACGGCCGGTACGACGAGCAGCACGCCGAGCACACCGAACTTGGTTTCGCTCTGCGGCACGATATAGAAGAGCAGCACGGTGCAGAGGGCGATACCGACCAGCGCCGGGACATAGATGCCCCGCGTGCGGTCGAGCGTCAGGTCGCGGCTATGGCTGAAGCCAGTGCGGCTCTTTTCAAGATTGGAGAAGATGAACCGGGTCACGGCGGCCCCGATGACGAGGGCGGCAAGCAGCACCGACGGCACGCCGAGCAGGAAGGCCGGTGTGTCCCCCGGAACCGTCAACAACATGGCACAGACGACGCTGCAGATTGCCATCAACGAACCGACCGACAGGTCGATGCCGCCGGTGATGATGACGGCCGTCATGCCGGTCGCGATAAGCCCCGTCGTCGAGACCTGACGCAGCACGTCGAGCAGGTTGCCGCTGGAAAGAAATATGTTCCTGCCCGACGACGTCACCGGCGACCAGGCGACACCGATCAGGAAAATCGCGATCAGGCCCCAGTACAGTTTCGTGCGGGAAACAAGCTTTATCACATTCATGCGGATGCCTTCTCCTGCCTGTTGCCGGATCGCGGTGCCGCCAATTGCATGATCCGCTCCTCCGTCGCGATCGCGCGGTTCAGGATACCGGTCTGGTGTCCTTCGGACATGACGAGGATGCGGTCGGAAAGATGCAGGAGTTCCGGCATTTCCGAACTCACGACGACGATCGACATACCTGCTTCGGCCAGGCGGAAGATCAGGTCGTAGATGTCGCTCTTTGCCCCCACATCGATGCCGCGGGTCGGCTCGTCGAGCAGCAAGATGCGCGGCGTCGTGGCGAGGCACTTGCCGATCACGACCTTCTGCTGGTTTCCGCCGGAAAGCGTTGCCGCGACCTGTTCAATGCCCGAGGCCCGAATACCCAACGTCTTGATGGCGTCGGCGGCAACCGCCGCTTCCGCCGCAAAGTCGCGCAGGCCGAAGCGCGCCATTCGGCTGACGAGCGGTAGCGCGACATTCTCCGTGATCGTATCGTGCAGGTGAAGTCCCTGCATCTTGCGGTCCTCAGTGACGAAGGCAATGCCCAGTCGGCGCGCGTCCGTCGGCGAGCGGATCGTGACCGGCTGCCCGTCGATCAGAATCTCACCGCCGGCCTCCCCGTTGCTGGCGCCCGTTATCGCCTGCAGGATCTCGGTACGCCCGGCCCCGAGCAGGCCGCCGATGCCAAGGACTTCACCTGAGGCGACCTCGAAATTGACGCCGGTCAGGACCTGCTTCCAGCCGTGCCGGTTGGCCACGGACAATGACAGATTTCTCACCGACAGGACTGCACCGCCAACGGCGGTCGCTTCGTGCCTGATGGTTTCGGCACGGCTGAGATTGCGGCCAACCATGCCGGCGATGACCATGTCTTCATCGATCTCCGACTTCGGCCTGGTCCAGACGTGCCGGCCGTCCCGGAACACCGTGACGCGATCGCTGAGTTGCATTACCTCGTCGATCCGGTGCGAGATGTAGATGATGCCCACCCCTTCCGATGCGAGCTGGCGCATGATCGTGAAAAGCCGCTTGCATTCATTCGGTGACAGCGCCGATGTCGGCTCGTCCATGATGAGCATCCGGGCGTCGAGCGACAGCGCCTTTGCGATCTCGACCAGCTGCTGTTCGCCGATCCTGAGCGACGACACCCGTGCTTCGGGATCAAGATCGATGCCGAGCCGCGTGAGCAGGGTCCGGGCGGCATTCATGCTTTTCCGGCGATCGACAAACAACCCGGCGATCAAGGGCTCCCTGCCTAGGAAGATATTGTCGGCAATCGACAGCTCAGGGACGAGATTGAGTTCCTGGTGGATGATGGCGACACCGGCAACCTCTGCGTCGCGCACCGTCGCGAAGTGAACCGGAGCCTGGTCGATGATGACGGCGCCATCATAGTCGGCGTAGACACCGGACAGGATTTTCATCAGGGTCGATTTGCCGGCGCCGTTCTCGCCCATCAGCGAGTGGATCTCACCGGCGAACAGATCAAATTTCACATGATTGAGCGCGGCAATTCCGCCAAACGACTTCGAGACGTCGACCGCTTCCAGCACAGGCGCGGTGGACGAAGGTGGCGCGTCGGCGCGCGAAGACAAATGGCCCACTTCTTCCTGCATGACAATGACGGCCTCCCTTCCATCTTTGTCTCGCGGCTGTAAGCGACAGTAGAAGCTAATCTAAACGTTTCGAATCTGTCAAGAGATCAGTCGCCCTCCAACGCTTTGATCTTGCTAAGAACTTGCCATTTTCGTAACATGTTGGACAACGCATCGATCTAAACGTTTTGAATTATGGACCGGATTTCTTCCAAAAGACGAAAATCCCAGCCGACCATGCTAGACGTCGCTGCGACGGCAGGCGTCTCGGTTGCCACGGTCTCGGCGGTCGTCAATGGTACCGCGCCGGTCAGTTCCGAACTGCGTGGCAGAATCGAAAATGCGATTGCGGCCATCGGCTATAAACGCAACGCCATTGCCCGAAGCCTGAAGACGGGCGCCACCAAGACGATCGGGCTCGTCATCGCCGATATCACCAACCCGTTCTTCACGGATGTCGTCGCCGTCATCCAGGATGTGCTGCATCGCGCCGGTTACGCTGTGATGCTCTGCTGCACAGACGAAGATCCGGTGCAACAGGAGGAGCAGATTTCGCTTCTCCTGGACAGGATGGTGGACGGCCTGATCATTGCGCCGGCTGGCGACGACCATGCGCTTGAGCGCGTCCTCCAGCGCGCCGGTATCCCGACCGTACTGATCGATCGCATCAGCCACGGCATCGCGGCGGATGCCGTCGTCCTCGACAACCAGCACGCGGTACAAGACGCGATCGACTATCTTGTCGGCCTCGGCCATCGCCGGATCGGCTACATCTCGGGTTCGCTTGATACCTCCACCGGCCTCGGCCGGCTGGCCGGCTATCGCGGCGCGCTTGACAATGCCGGCATTCCCCAGGACGACGCATTGGTGCGCATCGGAAACTTTCGCGAGAAAGACGCCTATAATGCCGCCATGCAGTTGCTCGTGATGCCGGAACGGCCGAGCGCCATTTTCTCGGCAAACAACCTGATGGTCATCGGCGTGATGAAGGCGATCCGGGACATGGGGCTGCGTTGTCCCGATGACATCTCGGTGTCGAGCTTCGACGATTTTCCCTGGGCGGATGTTTTCCAGCCGAACCTGACGACCATCGCCCAGCCGGTACAGGCCATCGGTGAACACGCAGCCCAGCTCATTCTCGACCGCCTTGCCAATCGCTCCGACCGCCCTCCCCGGCAGATCGTACTTTCGGGCCGCTTGACGATCCGCTCGTCCTGCCGGCCTTTCTCTGCAGCTGACGGAGGTTAAAGATTTGCGCGAGATGGGCGGACGAGCGGAGCTCCCGACGGGCCTCGTTCTAGCTCTGCATCAGTTGCTCGCCCGCTTCTCTACTCGTCACCAGCCCATCGGCGCCGCGCAATAGGCTTCCCGGCCGGCGACCCAGGTGCGCCGAACCACGGGGGCGCCGCCCTCTGGCCAATCGACCAATATGAGGTCCGCCCGCTTTCCGACTTCGATCACGCCGCGATCGAAGAGCCCCGACGCACGCGCCGGATTGCCGGATACGAGCGGCCAGAGCGCGTGGACCGGTGCCACGCCATCGGCCTTGAGCCTGGCCAGGCCAAGCAGCATCGCAGGATAATAATAGTCCGAGGCGAGAATATCGCAGAGACCCTCGCGAATCATATCGGCGGCACCGATCGAAACAATGTGGCTACCGCCGCGCGTGGCGTTCGGCGCGCCAAAGACGATGAAGTCACCAGCCTCACGGGCGGCCCGCGCCACCCGCTTGTTCGTCGGGAACTCACTGATCCGTGCGCCACGGACGCGGAAGAAGTCGCGCGTTTCAATCTGGCTATCGTCATGCGACAGCATCGGTGCGCCGGCGGCCTGGCCGAGGGTCGCCACCTCTTCAATCGCGGCTGGTACTTGCGGACGGCGATCCCACATGTTCCTGACGAGCGCGACCATGTCAGACACCGGGATCTTGGCCCGCTTGGCGCGTTCCGCCATCTTCTCCGCGAACGCAGGCGTTTCGGGGTCGACTGCCGGGAAGGCCGGATCGAGGTCAAACGGCCGCTCCTGCAACGGTATCGAGGGATGCAGCATTGCCATTGATGTGTGGTCGTTGAAGGCAATCGACGGCAGGCGCGGTCCGGCGAGCGCCTCGCGAATAAGCTCGATCGCCTCGAAGCAGAAGGTTTCCCAACGGAGCTGGACACGATTGTCCACCGTTAGACGCGGGCCGAGTGCGTCGAGAGCGCGGACGACGGCGTAACCGTTTTCCACAGATCGAAGCCCCGGCTCCCAGCTCAGCGTCAGGGCGTGGTAGGCAGTCGCTATCCCATTGGCGGCAAGCTGACGGTCTGTTTCGAGCAGCGCAGGAGCGACGGGGAGCATCGTCCCCGGCCGCGGCATGATCTGCCGCTCGAAGGCATCGCCATGAATGTCCACAAAAGCCGGAGCGAGGAGAGAGCCGCGTCCATCCACAATGTCCGCTCCGTCGCGTGCACCGTCGACCGCCATGATCCGGCCGTCTTCGATGCGCACGGAAGCGGGCTCCAGACGGTCGCCAAAAATGACGGTCGCGCCCTCGATAATCACTGCCGAATTGTTCTGCATTGGTGTCATTCCACGAAAAGGAGAGTGCAGCAGCCCCGTTTCATCGGAGGCCTGAGTGCCACGCCGCTTCGAACCAGCCGATATGACAGATTTGAGAATGTCGCTGTGCACAGGCATACGTTGACTGACACGGTAGCGCAGGTCCCCAGCGGTGTAATCCGTCCACAGTGGAGGTGCGTTGCATGTGGCGCGATGGCCAACCTCCGCCAGTCCGTTCTGGCGATTTCTCCGTCTACAACCGTATCGTTAGTTGCGAAACGATAGTACCTTGCGTGGTGGGCACAAATGCCTTGGACCAGACGGGAGACGACAAGTATGTACAACCATATTCTCATTTCTACCGATGGATCGGAAGTAGCGCAGAAGGGTGTCGATCATGGGCTGTCGCTTGCAAGCAGCCTCAAGGCCCGCGTGACGATAATCATGGCAACAGAGCGGTTCCCTGTCTACGCGCATGCCGGGATTGCCGGCGCCTATATTCCCGGGCCGACAGAGATGGCCCAGTATGAAGCCGGTCAAAAGGAAACAGCCGAGAGAGTGCTGGCTGGGGTCAAGAGAGCAGCAGAAAAGCTCGGCGTGCAGGCGAACACTGTCCATATCCCGCAGGCTTATCCGGCCGAAGCGATTGTTGAGGAGGCCAAGGCTCTCGACTGCGATTTGATCGTCATGGCATCACACGGCCGTAGGGGTTTAAGAAAGCTGGTGCTCGGGAGCCAGACATCGGAAGTCCTCGCGAGCAGCCCGGTGCCTGTCTTGGTGGTCCGGTAAGTCGTCACTTCTGGGAAGCGGTGTCCCGCGGGGCCTGCGCCGAAACCGACCAGCGCGGCTGGCTCCAAATCTCGGTCATCGGCGAGCGAAATCGGGGACGGCACCGCGTCTGAGGTTGCGGAGCCGAGCTCGACACGGAGTCCAAAAAGAGAAAGCTCCTCGGCGCTTGCGCGGACGTTATGTATCCGATGTATAAGGATATTCGCTCGCGTCAGGAAGACGCCGAGCTAGATCGCCCGGGAAGCGCTCACCACGGGAGATTTGGTTGCGGGGGCAGGATTTGAACCTGCGGCCTTCAGGTTATGAGCCTGACGAGCTACCGGGCTGCTCCACCCCGCGCCAAGTGCAAAACCCTTTGGGTTTTGTCACGGTGCGTAAACTGCGAAGC
>NZ_JACUZZ010000018.1:0-140369 GCF_014851595.1 Rhizobium sp. RHZ01 | reverse complement strand
CGCCGGCCTTTGCCGTCAATCCGGACGAGGTTCTTGCCGATCCGGCGCTCGAGGCGCGCGCCCGGGCGATCTCCGCCGAACTGCGCTGCATGGTCTGCCAGAACCAGTCGATCGACGATTCCAATGCCGAGCTTGCCAAGGACCTGCGCCTGCTGGTGCGCGAGCGGCTGACCGATGGCGATACGAACGAACAGGTGATGAACTACATCGTCTCGCGCTACGGCGAGTTCGTGCTGTTGAAGCCGCGCTTCGAGACGAAGACGATCCTTCTGTGGGGCGCGCCGCTTCTGCTCGCCGTCGCAGGCGGCCTCTCGCTGATCGTCTTCGCACGGAAATGGGTAGGCCGGCCGACGGGCTCCAAGCTGACAGCCGAAGAACAGGCTCGCCTGAGAGAATTGCTCGACGAGTGATCCTACGACCGCCTGTGGAGGCGGCGGCGCACCACAGACGCGACAAGCACCCCCGTGAATGCCAGCACCACACTACCGGCGGCAATAGGTCCTGCCGATGGCGAATAGACGTCCATCATCGCGCCGACCGAGGACGAGCCCGCCGCGCTGCCGACAGCGTAGGCGAGGGCGAAGGCCGCACTTCCCGCGACAAGCGTGTCCCCGGCATAGCGCTCGCCGAGGATCGTCAAGGCGCAGGTGTAGAGCGAAAAACTAGCAGCGCCCATGATGCCGAACATCACCAGGATCGCCGCCTGCGACTGAAGAAACGGGATCGCGATGAAGCTCAGCCCGGCGAGCAGGCCGGAGCAGATGGCGACGCCAAAGCGCGAGGTCTTGTCGAGCAGCCAGCCGACGACAGGTTGGGCAAGCGCGGTCGGCAGCGCGAGCACCGTAACGCTGATGGCGGCGAACGCCTCGGAATAACCGAGCCGGACGAAATAGACGGGCATCGCCGCAATGGCGGCAATGTCGGCGAATGCAAATGCGACCACCATGCAGATCAGCATCGGTGCGCTTCTGACAAACTTGAAGAGCGCTCCCGAGGCGGCCTGCTCGGGAAGCGTCCGTGCTCTCCGGGTAAGGATGATCGTCAGGAAGGCGACGCAGGCGACGTAGACGGCAAGCAGGGCGAAGGCGAAGCCTTGCTCCGTGCCGAAGATCGGGATCACGAGCGGACCCGCGGCAAAGCCACCGCACATGCCGGCGCCGTAGAGACCGGAAACGCGCCCGCGCAGGCGGTCGGGACAGGCGGTGTTGAGCCAGGCCTCGCTCAACATGAAAATCAGGCTGACGAAGAATCCGAGAAAAAGTCGGGCGACGCACCACACCCAGAACGAGTCGAATGTTGCGAAAGTGGAGAGGCTGACGGCACAGCCGATGAGGCCTGCGACGATCAAGCGATCGCCGCGGACTTTTCGCGACAGCCACGTGACCGCAAACGTTGCGACAGCAAGGCCCGCCGCAAAGCAACCGGCGTTGAAGCCGATGAGGCTGGGTGCAACGTTACGATGCTCGAGGACCAGAGAAATCAGCGGGTAGGTCAGTCCCTGTGCAACCGCGAAGGCGGTGACACCGAAGATGACGGCTGCCAGCGCGGCAGTGTCGGGCGCAAAATCCTCCCCCGTGACCACATGGGCCATTGTCTCGTCCTCCTCCGGTTGTGGAAAGGAGGCTTATCGACTCACAGAGCCTTAGTCGAGGGCGAGATTGCTGCACGGATCGCAACGCGTCGTATTGCACATTACGAATTTTTCATCGGTCGGACAGTTCGCAGTAAGGTGTGCCGTCCTATATCTTGCTTCATCACCCGATCTGGTCATCCCGATCCTGTAGATGTTGAAGTCAAAGAAGGTGCACTCATGTTTAAGAATATCAAAGCTCCGTCGCTCAATACCGCGCTGAAGGCTTCGACCGTCGCCGGCCTTGCCGCTGCGGTGTTTGCGACCGGTATTCCCCTCGAAATCACCCGTTCTTATGCCGAAGCCGTAAAGGTTCAGGCCCCGTCTGTTCCTAGCTTCGCGAACGTCGTCGATGCGGTTTCGCCGGCAGTTGTTTCCGTGCGTGTCGAAAACCGTGTCAACCCCGTCGCCGATGACGAGGGCAACGGCTTCGCCTTCGACTTTAATGGCCGTGGTTTCGACGATCTTCCGGATGCCCTGAAGCCTTTCTTCCGCCAGTTCGGTGAGCAAGGTCCGCAGGGCCAGCAGGGCCGTCGTGGTCCGCAGGGTCACCATGGCCCGCAGGATGGCAAGGGCCGTCTGCGTCCGGTTGCCCAGGGCTCGGGCTTCTTCATTTCTGAAGACGGTTACATCGTCACCAACAACCACGTCGTTTCCGACGGCGCGGCATTCGTTGCGGTCATGAACGATGGCACCGAGCTTGATGCCAAGCTGATCGGCAAGGACCCCCGTACGGACCTCGCCGTCCTCAAGGTTGATGGCAAGGGCCGCAAGTTCACCTACGTCAACTGGGCCGATGACAACGGCGTTCGCGTCGGCGACTGGGTTGTCGCTGTCGGTAACCCCTTCGGTCTCGGTGGTACGGTAACGGCCGGTATCGTTTCGGCTCGTGGCCGCGACATCGGCTCCGGCCCGTATGACGACTATCTGCAGGTTGACGCTGCTGTGAACCGCGGCAACTCCGGTGGCCCAACCTTCAATCTCAGTGGCGAAGTCGTCGGCATCAACACCGCGATCTTCTCTCCGTCGGGCGGCAATGTGGGTATTGCGTTTGCCATCCCGGCGTCTACGGCCAAGGATGTCGTTGCTGACCTGATGAAGGACGGCCAGGTATCTCGCGGCTATCTCGGCGTGCAGATCCAGCCCGTCACCAAGGACATCGCCGACTCGCTCGGCCTTTCCGAGGCGAGCGGTGCGCTTGTCGTCTCCGCTCAGGCTGGTACGCCTGGTGAAAAGGCTGGCATGAAGGCAGGTGATGTGGTCACCGCCGTCAACGGCGAAACCGTCAAGGATGCCCGCGACCTCAGCCGCCGTATCGGCGCCATGACGCCCGGCAAGAAGGTCGAGCTCTCCGTCTGGCGTGCCGGCAAGGCTCAGTCTCTGACGGTCGAACTCGGAACGCTGCCCGCCGAACAGAAGGATGCTTCCGCTGACGACGGCGATCAGGCACCGGAAAGCCAGGCTCCTGCTTCCGAAAAGGCTCTGGCTGATCTGGGCTTGACGGTTGGTCCTTCCGAAGACGGCAAGGGTCTGCAGATCACCGGCATCGACCCGGATTCCGACGCGGCCGACAAGGGCATCAAGGAAGGCGAAAAGATTACCTCGGTCAACAACCAGGAAGTCTCCAACGCTGATGATGTCGTCAAGGTCCTGAACCAGGCGAAGAAGGATGGCCGCACGCGGGCACTCTTCCAGATCCAGTCGAAGGAAGGCAGCCGCTTCGTCGCCCTTCCGATCAATGGCCAGGGTTAATCCGCCAACCCTGACATAGGGGGGAGCCGCGCCTTCTGGGCGCGGCTCCTCCCTTTCGTCCATATCCGTAGGTGATCGCAATGACCTCTTCGCAACAGGAAGAAGCTTTGAGCCTTGCCGAAACGCAGCCGGCAGGTAATGTCGACCGCATGAAGATTCTCATTATCGAAGACGATCTCGAAGCAGCGGTCTACCTCACCAAGGCATTTCGTGAGGTTGGCATTGTGGCCGATCACGCGAGCGATGGCGAAAGCGGGCTCTTCATGGGCTCGGAAAACAGCTATGACGTGATCGTCATCGATCGTATGTTGCCGCGCCGCGACGGTTTGTCCGTCATCAGCGAATTGCGCCGCAAGGGAATTCATACGCCGGTTCTCATTCTCTCCGCTCTCGGCCAGGTGGACGACCGCGTGACGGGCCTCAGGGCGGGTGGTGACGACTATCTGCCGAAGCCTTATGCCTTCAGTGAACTTCTTGCTCGTGTCGAGGTGCTTGGCCGCCGCAAGGGCACGCCGGATCAGGACGTTGTCTATCGCGTCGGCGATCTTGAACTGGACCGGCTCGCGCATGAGGTTCGACGCGGTGGCAAGGAAATACCGCTACAGCCGCGCGAATTCCGCCTCCTCGAATATTTGATGAAGAATGCCGGTCAGGTCGTGACCCGGACAATGCTTCTCGAAAACGTCTGGGACTACCACTTCGATCCTCAGACCAACGTCATCGACGTTCATGTTTCGCGACTGCGGTCGAAGATCGAGAAGGACTTCGCCCAGCCGCTTCTCAAGACCATTCGCGGTGCGGGGTATATGATCAAGGACGAGGGATGAACCGCTTCTGGTTTCTCTTCAAGTCTACGGCAGTCCGCCTCTCGGCACTTTACATCCTGCTCTTCGCCATCTGCGCCGCGACGCTGGTCTTCTATGTGACCGCGATGTCCGAGCGGCTTCTGACCAACCAGATCCGCGAAGCCGTGCAGCAGGAGGTCGATCAGGTCCAGCGGGCCTATGATGCCGGCGGCATGAACCTTCTACTTCGGACGATGGAGCGTCGCGCGCGCCAGCCCGGTGCCAATCTCTATATCATTGCCGGTCCCTCGGGCGATATCCTCGCCGGAAACGTCGCATCTGTGCAGCCCGGGGTGCTCGATGAGGAGGGGTGGACCTCCATGCCCTTCACCTATCAGCGTTATGCGGAAAGCGGCATCAGTCGCCGGCACATGGCCGTTGCCAACATCTTCGTGCTGGACAACGGGTTGCGTCTGCTGATCGGCCGCGACCTCGGGGAGCCCGAGGCATTCCGCGGGCTGGTCCGGCAGGCGCTGATGATCGCGCTCGCGATCATGGGTCTCGGGGCGATCATCATCTGGTTCGGCATCGGTCGAAATGCCTTGAAACGCATCGACCGCATGTCCGATGCCAGCAAGAAGATCATGGCTGGCGACCTCTCGCAGCGTCTTCCAGTCGGCGGTTCCGGCGACGAGTTCGATCGCCTGTCTGTTTCACTCAATACGATGCTCGGGCGGATAGAGAAGCTGAACGAGGGATTGCGACAGGTCTCAGACAACATTGCGCACGACCTCAAGACGCCGCTGACGCGGTTGCGCAACAAGGCCGCCGACGCACTGGACACCAAGGACGGCGAGGTTCGACGCGTCGCGCTTGAGGGAATTATATCCGAGTCCGATCAGCTGATCCGTACGTTCAATGCACTGCTGATGATCTCGCGCGTCGAAGCGGGATCGGTCGCCGCAGAAATGTCGGCGGTCGACCTCTCGGCGATCGTGGCAGACAGCGCTGATCTCTATGAACCCGTCGCCGACGAAGCCGGGTTGGTGCTCACATCATCGATCCAGCCGGATATCGAGGTGCAGGGCAACCGCGAGCTAATCGGCCAGGCGATTTTCAATCTCATCGACAATGCCATCAAATATTCCTCGGACGCCGAGGGCCACGGCGATATCGCGCTGAAGCTGCTCCGTCGGGCCGATGGCATTTGCCTCTCAGTCGCTGATCATGGATCGGGAATCCCGGCCGAGAAGCGGGAGGATGTGCTGAAGCGCTTCGTGCGGCTGGATGAAAGCCGCTCCAAGCCCGGCACCGGCCTTGGCCTCTCCTTGGTCGAGGCGGTGATGGAACTGCACGGCGGGAAGCTGGAACTGTCCGATACCGATCCGCAAAATCAGGAAAAGCGCGGCCTCACGGTCAGTATGATCTTTCCGGTGAATTGCTCTCCGCGAACACGTTGACTACTGATTGAATTCTGTGTTGGCCATCGCTGCCACAGACCCTAGGTTAGATTCCAGTTGCCGGAAGTTCTGTGATTCTCCCCGGCGGTTCTCGGTTCTGTTCGCCAGGGAGGGTGCATGCTGACGGGTTCGAGGCATAGCCTTGTGGAAGTAGCCGACGGGCTGCTGAAACCGCTGAACAAGAGCGAGTTGAAGCTTGCCCAGACGGATCTTCAGAAGATCGGCAAAAGCGAACCTGCCGTGGCGGAGATGCTCAAGGCGGACGGCACGCTTCGCGACTTCATCACAACCGCACTGACCTTGTCTCCCTATCTACGCGAGATTGCCAACATCGATACGGCAATCGTCGCAACTGCGATTTCGGAGCCGTTGGAACCGCGCATCGAGGCGATGATCGCGGAGGCGCGTTCCTGCTGGAAGCCGGCAGCAAATGGCGAGGCGCCGAGCGAAGCGGAAGTCATGAGCCGCCTGCGCATCATCAAGCGCAAGGTCGCTTTCCTCGTCGCCCTGGCGGATCTGGCCCGAATTTTCGACGGTCGCGTGACGACCGGCTGGTTGAGCCGGCTCGCAGAAGCATCCGTCAGCGCGGCGATCGATCACCTTCTGCTTGCTGCTCACGATGGGGGCAAGGTAACGCTTAAGGACGTGACCGCGCCCAGTGAGGGCTCGGGGCTGATCGTTCTTGGCATGGGCAAGCTCGGCGCATCGGAGCTCAATTACTCATCGGATATCGATCTGGTCGTGTTCTTTGACGAACAGGCGGGGATCGTCGCAGATCCTGATGACGCGATCGAGATCTTTCCGCGTCTGATGCGGCGGCTCGTACGGATCATGCAGGAACGGACCGCCGATGGATACGTCTTCCGCACCGACTTGCGGCTGCGGCCGGATCCGGGATCGACGCCGCTTGCCATCTCGTTCGATGCGGCAATGATCTATTATGAGGGCAGAGGGCAGAACTGGGAACGTGCCGCTTTCATCAAGGCACGGGCGGTCGCTGGCGATATCCAAGCCGGCGAGCAGTTCCTGCGCGGGCTGGTTCCGTTCGTCTTTCGCAAGTATCTCGACTACGCTGCTATCGCCGACATCCATTCCATCAAGCGGCAGATCCATGCGCACAAGGGATATGGCGCAATCGCGGTCAAGGGCCATAACGTAAAGCTCGGTCGTGGCGGCATCCGCGAGATCGAATTCTTCGCGCAAACGCAGCAGTTGATCGCCGGCGGCCGGATGCCGGCACTTCGTTGCCGCGGTACCGAAGAGACGTTGGCGGAGCTGACAAAAGCGAAATGGATCGACGAGGAGACGCGCGACGAGCTGACCGAGGCCTATTGGTTCCTTCGCGACGTCGAGCATCGAATTCAGATGGTGCACGACGAGCAAACCCATCTTTTACCCGAGACCGAAACCGATCTGAAGCGCATCGCCTTCATGATGGGGTTCGACGACACGCCGAGTTTTGCCACGCGCCTGGTCGAGGTCTTCAAGACGGTCGAGCGGCGCTATGCCCGCTTGTTCGAACAAGAGACCAAGCTTTCAACAGAAACGGGCAATCTGGTGTTCACCGGTCAGGCCGACGATCCCGATACGCTGAACACGCTGCGCAAGCTCGGCTTCGAGCGCCCGTCCGACATTTCTCGCGTTATCCGCACATGGCACTACGGTCGCTACAAGGCGACGCAATCCGTGGAGGCACGCGAACGGCTGACTGAACTGACACCGGAGCTGCTGCGCGTGTTCGGGGAAAGCAACCGCGCCGACGAAGCGATCCTGCGCTTCGACAGCTTTCTCTCCGGCCTGCCCTCCGGCATTCAGCTGTTTTCGCTCCTTGGCAGCAACCCGGCGCTTTTGTCGCTCATCGTCAACATCATGTCCTCGGCGCCGAAGCTGGCAGAGGTCATTGCCGCCAAGCCGCATGTGTTCGACGGCATGCTTGATCCCGGCCTGATGGCGGAATTACCGACGCGATCCTATCTCGCCGAACGCATACGCGGCTTTCTCGCGCCCGCGCGGTACTATGAGGAGGTGCTCGATCGACTGCGCATCTTCGCGGACGAACAGCGCTTCCTCATCGGCATCCGGCTGTTGACCGGCGCGATCCGAGGCGCCATGGCCGGCCGCGCCTTCACGCATCTGGCCGATCTCGTCCTTGAGGCAGTGCTCGATGCCGTCATGAAGGAGATCAGGACGGCACATGGCGATTTTCCGGGTGGTCGTGTGGCTGTGGTCGGTATGGGTAAGCTCGGGACCTTCGAACTCACTGCAGGTTCCGACATCGATATCATCCTGCTCTATGATTACGACGATGAAGCCGCCGAATCATCGGGCCCCAAGCCTCTGGACTCGACGCGCTATTTCACCCGCATCACCCAGCGGCTGATTTCGGCGCTCTCGGCGCCGATGGCGGAGGGCGTGCTCTATGAGGTCGACATGCGCCTCAGGCCCTCGGGAAACAAGGGGCCGGTCGCCACCCGCATCAAGTCCTTCGAAAAGTATCAGCGCGAGGAAGCCTGGACCTGGGAGCATATGGCTCTGACGCGTGCCCGCCTCGTGTGCGGCGACAAGGAATTGATCAAGGAGGCTGAGCGGATCATCGCAGACGTGCTTCGTTCGAAGACCGACGCAGAGAAGATCGCCAAGGACGTGTCGGAGATGCGGGCCCTGATTGAGCAGGAAAAACCGCCGGCCAGCATCTGGGACCTGAAGCTCATTCCGGGCGGCTTGATCGACATCGAATTCATCGCGCAGTATCTGCGGCTCGTGGCCTCCACCAAAGGCATCGCCATCGAGGAGGACGACTTCAATACGGCAGGGCAGGTGAAGTTAGTCGGCGCGGAGCTGATGGACCGCGATGATATGGAACTCTGCCTAGCGACACTGTCGCTCTATACCGATATCTCACAGCTCATCCGCCTATGTATCGATGGCTTGTTCGAGCCGAAGGAGGCGCCGGCGGGCCTCATTGATCTTGTCTGCCGGGCAGCCGATTGCCCTGACATCAAGACGCTTGAGGGAGAGATCAAACGGCTCTCGAAAGCCATCAGGAAAGTATTCCAGATAGTTGTGAAAACTTAGCGGTCGCCGTTCGGGATGTGCAGGGAAATGACGGTGCCGATCGCCTCGCGCGAACGGATCTTCATTTTCCCGCCTTGAAGGATCGTCAGCGACCGCGAGATCGCGAGACCGAGGCCAGAGCCTCCCTTGCTTTTCGCGTACTGGTTTTGCACCTGTTCGAAAGGCTGGCCGATCTTGCCGAGCGCCGCGCGAGGGATGCCGATGCCGGTGTCGGCAATCGTCAGCATGACGCCGCTGCTGGTACGACGCGTGCGCACGGCGATGTGACCGCCTTCGTTGGTGAACTTCACGGCGTTGGAGAGCAGGTTCAGCAGGATCTGCTTCATGGCACGGCGATCGGCGGTCAACCGCATTCCATCGCAAAGGCGCTGTTCGACGAAGATGTTCTTTTGGGCGGCCGGGATTGCTGTGAAGCGAAGGCTTTCCTCGATGAGCGGCGCGAGATCGATCGTCTCGCACTCGAGCTTCATGTGGCCGGCCTCGATCTTCGACATGTCGAGAATGTCGCTGATGACGTTCAGGAGATGCTTGCCGCTGTCGTGAATGTCGCGGGCATATTCGTTGTACTTCGACGAGCCGAGCGGACCGAACATCTGATCCTGCAGGATCTCCGAAAAACCGAGGATTGCGTTGAGCGGCGTGCGAAGTTCGTGGGACATGTTTGCCAGGAACTCGCTCTTCGCACGGTTGGCGCCTTCCGCGCGCTCCTTCTCGAGCAGGTAGTTGGAGTTGGCGACAGAAAGGGCCGCCTTCTGGCTTTCCAGCGTCTGGCGGGAAGCGGAGAGGTCTCCGATCGTCGCCATGAGACGGCGTTCGGAGTCGCGCAGGCGCTCCTGGTTGCGCTTGAGCAGCGTAATGTCGGTGCCGACCGAAACCATGCCGCCGTCGCGCGTACGGCGCTCGTTGATCTGCAGCCAGCGCTCGTCGGCAAGCTGTACTTCGGTTGTGCGGGAATAACCGGAGCCATCTGCGTCGGCGATACGGCGTTCGATCACGGGGCGCGCGGCGGCAGCATTGACGACTGTGCGCTCGGTGCCGGGGACCAAGACGCTATCGGGAAGTCCGTACGCCTGCTGGAAGTGCGCGTTGCACATGACGAGGCGGTCGTTCTTGTCCCAGAGCACGAAGGCTTCCGATGTGCATTCGATGGCGTCGGCCAGTCGCTGATCGGCCTCGGCATAGCGCTGGGCGAGGCGATGCTGCTCGGTCACGTCCATCGCGATACCGATCATGTGGACGCGGCCGGAATTGGTGCGGATCACCTGCGCGCGAGCCCGCATCCAGACATAATGGCCGCCGGCATGCCGCATGCGGAAGATCTGGTCGACCTGGCCCGCATCACCGCGAGCGATTGACCGGGCGATTTCGTAGACGCCGCCGTCATCCGGATGCATCAGGCGGGCGGCATCGCTGAAGCACATCGTCCGGTCCGAGCCGGGAAGCCCAAGCATTTCGTACATCGAGCGCGACCAGTAAAATTCGCGGCGGTCGAAATCGAAGTCCCAGAGCCCACAGCGCCCGCGCGACAGCGCGGTTTCGACGCGAAGGTTCGACTCCAGAAAGGTATCGTCGGCATCGCGGGCGCGCTTCACCTGCATATAGTAGGCGTAGAGGATGACGAGCAGGATCGAGGAGATGCCTGCGAAGAGGGTCACGTTCAGCGTGACCTCGTCTCGCCAGAGCTTGCTGATCCGCTCCAACGACGTTGCCGCGATGACATAGCCGCCGGAGTTGCCGATGAGCGTGATTTCCGCGTAGTGCGGAAGCCCGCTGATTGTTGTCTCGATGACGCCAGCGCGATCGCCGAACCGGCGAACCGCCGAGATCTCTGAGAAGAAATCGCCGACGCTGGCGCCGAGGTAAGCCGAGCCGGCGGCAGTTGTGGCAAACACCTTGCCGCTTGGCTGCACGAGCAGCACGAACGCATCGTCATCCAGGCGGTCCTGCGGAAGGAAGCGCGCCAGCCGAGCCTGCGCCTGCGCGGCATCCGCGGTTTCGAAGATCCGGTTGGCATCGGCGAAGGCCGCGGCGGCGGTCGCGGCGGCAAGCGCGGTGGAGTGACGGGCAGCGGCTTCTGTCCGCCCGTATTCGGAGACCATTCCAAAGAAGTGTGACGCGGCTACAACCGTAAGGAAGGCTACGATCAGGATCGGAATAATTCGCTTCAGGACGATTTCGACCTGCGACAGGCTGCGCGAAGACGATGAAGTCATGGCGGAGCGGCGGACTGAAAAGCTGTCCCGCCAGGCCAGGAGGCCGTCGAAATCGACACGCAGCCGTCCCTCGGCTGCGGTTGCCCGCCGCACGTTCATCATCTCTTCAGCCTTGATCCCTCGTGTGATTCGCAGCGCCGCTCGCCCGAACCTAACTCAATGAATCACTGGTGATTCGCCTTGTCCAGAGGAAAAGGTAAAAATCTGTTAACCGATTCTAGATGCTGAATTTTCTTTGGCGGTCAGAAGGTCGCTGCGACCAGCGCAGCGGCCTTCGACAGCAAATCACCCTTTCAGGGTGCGTTCCACGATGTCACGGACGTCGGTCGAGAGCTCCGCGGCGCGTTCGATTTCCAGCAGGGCAGCGCGGGCATGGTCCTGTCGAACCGGCTCCAGGGAGCGCCAGGAACGCATCGACGTCAGAATGCGCGCGGCCAACTGAGGGTTGCGCCGGTCGATGTCGAGAATCTCGCGTGCGAGGAAGCGGTAGCCCTCTCCATCGGCCCGACCGAAGCCTGTCGGATTGGCAAAAGCGTAGGCGCCGACCAATGAACGGACGCGATTGGGGTTAGTCCTCGTGAACAGAGGGTTCTCCATGAGCTTCAGCACCCGATCGAGCGTGCCGCCGCCTGGTATCGTTGCCTGCACCGAAAACCATTTGTCGATGACCAGGGCGTTCTCGGAGAACCGATCCCGGAAGGTCGACAACGCTTCGGCAGCTTCCGCGCTGTCTGGGAAACGGTGCGCAAGGACCGAGAGCGCATGCAACAGGTCGGTCATGTTGTTGGCGGCATCGAAGGCAGCCTTGGCGCGTACCGGCGAATTCTCGGCATAGGAGAGGTAGGTCAGCGCGGCGTTGCGCAGGGCGCGGCGACCCGCGCTCGTTGCGTCCGGGCTGAAGGTGCCGGGCGTCGTCATCGAGTCATAGAGTGCAGCGAACGTGTCGCGTCCGGCGTCGGCAACCTGTTTCATGACTGCCTGGCGGCCGGCGTGGATTGCGTCCGGATCGTTATTGCCCCCGAGTTCGCGGGCAATATCGGCTTCGCTGGGCAGCGCCAGGGCCTGGGCGCGGAAGGCGGGTTCCAGACTCTCGTCAGCCGCCGCGGCGATGAGGCTGTCGACGAAGGTTGTCTCACAACCGACGGGGTTTCCTTCCCGTGCATCGCGAGCCGCCTTCAAAAGGTTCGGAAGTGCAAGGTCCGTCAGGGCCTGCCAGCGCGCGAAATGGTCCGTCTCATGGCGGGCGAGCAGCGCCAGGTCGGCAGGCGACTGGTCGAAATGGAGATTGATGGGAGCCGAGAAGCTGCGATTGATCGAGACCACCGGTCGCGTCTGGATCCCGTGGAATACTGCCGTTTGGGTGCGCTCTGTGAGATGCAGAATGGCGCCGGTATATTCCGCACTTTCAACGGAAGTCGGCGCTATGGCTGCTCCATCCCCCGCAAAAAGTTGCAGGTTCAGCGGAATGTGCATCGGCTGCTTGTCGGACTGACCCGGGGTTGCAGGGATCATTTGCTCGAGCGAGAGGCTGAAGGCTTTTGCGGCAGCATCGTAACAGCCGGAAGCCGTAACCAGCGGCGTGCCGGCCTGATGGTACCACAGTGAGAATTGTGTGAGATCGCGCCCGCTGGCGTCCTCGAAGCATTTCACAAAGTCCTCGATCGTGACAGCCTGGCCATCATGACGGTCGAAGTAGAGGTTCATGCCCTTCTTGAACGTCTTCTTGCCAAGCAGCGTCGCGATCATTCGCGTGACTTCGCTGCCCTTCTCGTAGACGGTTGTCGTATAGAAGTTATTGATTTCACGGTATTTTGTCGGTCGAACAGGATGTGCGAGCGGGCCTGCATCCTCTGGGAACTGCTCGGATTTCAGGTGGCGGACCTCGGCGATGCGCTTGACCGGGCGCGAGCGCTGGTCGGCCGAGAACTCGTGATCACGAAAGACGGTCAGGCCTTCCTTCAGGCACAGCTGGAACCAGTCGCGGCAAGTGATGCGGTTGCCGGTCCAGTTGTGGAAGTACTCGTGGGCGATGATCGCTTCGATGTTGGCGTAGTCGCTATCCGTGGCCGTTTCCGGATCGGCAAGGACGTACTTGTCGTTGAAGACGTTGAGGCCCTTGTTCTCCATCGCGCCCATGTTGAAGTCGGAGACGGCGACGATCATGAAGATGTCGAGATCATATTCGCGCCCGAAGACCTCTTCGTCCCACTTCATCGAACGCTTTAGTGCGTCCATCGCGTAAGCGGCGCGCGGCTCTTTGCCGTGCTCGACATAGATCTTCAGGGCGACCTCGCGACCGGACATCGTCGTGAACGTATCTTCGATGACGCCGAGATCGCCGGCGACCAGCGCAAAGAGATAGCTCGGCTTAGGATGCGGATCGAACCAGGCGGCGAAGTGCTTGCCTTCGCCATAGCCAGCACCCCCGAGGAAATTGCCGTTCGACAGCAGCAGCGGGTTGGCGGACTTCTCGGCAATGATGTTGACGGTGTAAGGCGCCAGAACATCGGGGCGGTCCTGGAAATAGGTGATCCGCCGGAAGCCTTCAGCCTCGCACTGCGTGCAATAAATACCGCCGGTGCGGTAAAGGCCCATCAGTTTCGTATTGGCTTCGGGGTTGATGATCGTGGTGATCGTCAGCTCGAACGGTTCTGATGCGGGTAGATCGCGGACCGTCAGGCTTTCCGGCGTTGCCGTGTATTGGTCGGCCGGCATTTCCAACTGATCGAACAGCAGGCCGGAAAGCGTCAGTTCATCGCCGTCGAGCATCAGCGGAGCCTTGGGATCGACACCCTCGCGGCGATGGAAAATCAGTCGTGCTTCAACCTTGGTTTCAGTGGGATCGAGCTCGAAGGTCAGATCCACGCGTTCCAGAACGAATTCGGTGGGCTGGTAGTCTGCCAGATTGATGACCTGGCCGGTATCTGTACGCATGGTGTTCCCTGAAGACCTTGAGCGGATGAGTGCTTCGTACGCAGAGTAGGCACTCCGCCACAAATTTTGACGGGCATCTTTACACCAAAGTCTGAACCAAAGTTAAAGCGAAATCGCGGCAACGGCAGATTTGGAGGATCTCGGAACGGCCAAATCTAGGCGGTCCGTGACTAGGATTTTAGGTTGAGGGTTGCCCTTATCGCCTCATCGTCTTCAGTCCGCTGAACGACGACGCCATGCCAGCCCAAGCCATCGTAATCCTCGTAGCCGAGTGTCCGGGCGAAAGCGACAATTGAGCCGTTGTTATCATAGTAGCTACCGCGGGCCGTACCTGCCTGGTTCTGAAGCGCAAAATGGCTGAAGAGAAGGTTGGGATTGCTGGAGGCGATGATCCTGTTTGATCCATCGAGCAACATCACGGTCGTTTTCTCTGCTATCTGCGGAGGCAGGTTGGCTTCGGTTTCGACGATCGCCTGTCCCTGCTTCTGCCAGTCAAAATACACACCCAGTGTTCCGAGAGTTTTGCCGTGGAGCGTGCCACCCTCGCGCACTGCCGTTGCATAGACAAGGGCGGTGCGGTTGCCATGCAGATGGCTGTCGCGGACATCGTCGACGATGTAGTCGTCTCCCGACGCGCAGCGTACGGATGCTTGGAACCAGCCGTCGCCTGCAAGCGATCTTCCGGCGGTCTTGCGCTCAAATTCAGGGTTTGCCGAGGCGATCACCTGACCTGAGGCATCTGTCAAAACGAGGTCGAGATAGACGGTGTAGAAGCGATTGATGACCCCAAGTCGTTGGGCAGCGAAGGTCGCCCTTTCCTTTGTCGGCTCCTGCAGCGCCTGCCAAAGCGCGGCATCGGTCGCCCACCACCGCACGTCGGCGGTTCGCTCGAAGAGATTGCGGACGATCAGTTGCACGAGAGTTTGGGCGAGATCGGTAAGCCTTACGCCCTCCATCTCGTTCACGAGCGCTTCCGCCATGACGCGGGAATGCCCGATACGCCCAATGACGTTGCCTTCGAATTTCCCTGAAATGTCGCTTGCGACCTGTGCCAGCCGCTGCACCTCGTTGGCAACGACAGCAAAGCCTTTCCCGGCTTCGCCGGCGCGGGCGGCTTCGATCAACGCATTGATTGCAAGAAGCTTGATCTGCTTGACCACATGCGAGTTCGCGGCGCTGAAACTTTCAAGATCGGTGCCGATTCCCTCCGTTACCGCACGCATCAGCCGCGGTGTGGCGGTCAACCGTTGCTGATCGTTGTCCCTGGATTTGAGCTGCGTCATGGAAATTGCCCCGATAGCGATGCAAGCTGAGAGAAAGAGGACTGAAATATCGGCCAATCAATGCGATTCTATGGTTTCCGAAGCGTTAAGGCGGACACTCATCGGATGAACATTTTTGGGCACATCTCAGATTTGATGAAAATTTGTGCGATCCGATTGATTGAGCATCGAAATTTTCCGATTTTCTATCTGTTCATTCGGCCCGGCGACTGTCACAGTCGAGATGTGCCGAGTCTGGCGCGTCCTCCTGCCTCCAAACAGCAATCCAAGAGTTCAAGACATGCGGTCGGCTACGGGAAACCCGATGAGGGGTATTGCGTTCAAGGTCGGCTCGGTGGTTGTTTTCCTGGCAATGCAGACCTTCATCAAGCTCGCCGGCAGTGACATCCAGCCGGGGCAGGTGACGTTCTGCCGCTCCTTCTTCGCACTGTTTCCCATCATGGCTTACCTGGCCTATCGCGGCCAGTTGCGATCGGCATTCTATACGGCCAATCCGATCGGTCATCTGAAGCGGGGAACGCTCGGCATCATATCAATGGGGCTCGGCTTCTATGGGCTGCTGCACCTGCCGCTGCCGGAAGCCATTGCACTTGGCTACGCGATGCCGCTTGTCGCCGTGATCTTCGCAGCTGTGTTTCTCGGGGAAACTGTCCGAATCTACCGCTGGAGCGCCGTACTTTTCGGGATTGTCGGCGTGGCCATCATATCGTGGCCGAAACTGACCCTTTTCCGTGAGGGCGGGATCCATGCCGAGCAGGCGATTGGCGCGCTAACGGTGTTGCTGGCTTCGGTGCTCGGCGGCATGGCGATGATTTAGGTGCGACGATTGGTCGAGGAAGAGAAGACCGCCACGATCGTCCTCTATTTTTCGATCACCGCCACGGTGTTCTCACTCGTGACAGTGCCGTTCGGCTGGCAGGTCCTTGATCTGGCGCCGCAATTGTTTCTCATCTTGGCCGGCTTCTGTGGGGGCGTGGCGCAGATCCTGTTGACGGAGAGCTACCGGCACGCTGATGTCTCGACGGTTGCGCCGTTCGAGTACACATCGATCGTCATCGGCGGTGTCATCGCGTATTTTGTGTTCGGCGATATCCCAAGCGGGGCCACACTCCTGGGGACAGCAATTGTCGTGGCGGCCGGAATATTTATCATCTACCGCGAGCACCAGTTGGATCTGGAGCGCCGTGGGGCACGGCAGGCCGGATCCTGAAGGCCGCCTGCAATCGCAGCTTTGTGACGACGCAACGGAAGTTCTCGCGTTTTGCGGGAGAAATTCAAACGAAATAGTGAACGACATCCGAACAGTTCTTGCGTCTTATGAACTTGACGAAGCATCATTTATTCGCAAATGCGCATGTTATGGGCTGGTCGGACGTCCTGGTGCCTGGGGAGTGCCGACGCCGGATACGCGCGTCGGGAGAAAAATGCCTCTTAGTGCCGAAGACTTGGTTGCTAACCCGAAGTTCATCCTGGCCCTCCGCTTCCATGCGGGGCGTATGCGCGGCATGTTCAACACCGGCCCGCGATTGGCGCGTTTGCTTGCTTCACAACAACGCTGGTTGCTGACGCAGACTGCCTATGCGCTTGCCATGGAGCGCGATCCCGCAGATTCCACGTCGGGCTTCACGGCGGTTCGGCTGACGCGCGAGATCACATCGCACAAGGTGGCCAGCCGCAACACGGTGTTGAGCTTTATCGACGAACTCGTCACCTACCGCTTCATCGCCTATGCACCAGGAGCCGAGCGCCGACGTCCCCGCCAGTTCGAGCCGACGGAAATCAGTCATCAGGCGATGTTTGGCTGGTTGGTCTCCAATCTGGGCGCTCTCGATCTGTTGGACGGCGGAAGCCGGGTTGCCCATGTTGAGGCTCACCCGGAACTGGTCCGCGTCATGCAGCCGCGAATTGCACTCAATTGCCTCCAGGATCCCCAGTGGAGAGAGCCCCCAGAGCATGTGGCGCTCTTCCAGTGGAACGACGCTGGCGGACTGATCGTCGATCATCTTGTCTCGCGGATCGATCTGGACGGCGACGATCCCGAGCGCGTCGTGGTCGGTCATGTTGACAGTCGCGCACTGGCGGCGGATTTCATGATATCGCGTACGCACTTGCAGCGGCTTTTCGCCAAGGCGGCGCAGCAAGCATGCATTGGTTGGGATACGATCGACAAGAAACCCGTGCTCTGGATGTCGCGTTCGTTTGTCGAGCAATACAGTCGGTGGCAAGCGATCAAGTTCGCCTATGTGGACGACGCGTTCCGCTGCGAGGCGTGATGCCCACGAGGCGCGCGGCCCCTCGAGGATCCAGGTCGGTGAGAATTGCTCAGGCAGGCAACGCGACAAGAGGCCAGCAAATGCCAGCCTCGGCCTCAGTATTGCTGAAAGTCCGCAAAGATCATGGCGGGACGCGCGATGCGCCCGCTGGCGCCAGTCCCGCGAGCAACCATTTGCTCGTTCGTGGCGAAGCCAATGCGGCTGTAGCTTTGCGTTGTGCGGCCTTGCTCGCTAGCAAGGCGAAGGGTTTCAAACCCACAGTGTATAGGACGAAAACGTGCAGTCATTGCCTTGGTTCCTGTTGATTCCTCCCAAGACACAGCAATATATTGCACTGCAACATGAACTTTTCAATGCATTAGAATAAACGGCAGATATGCGAAAAACGCATAGGTGTTTTCACAAAAGATTTGTATTTGCCTATTTTCAGGGCACGTCAGAGCGCTGCCAGTTTGGCCTGAAAAGCCAAAAGATCGTTCCAGGCCAATCGTTTGTTGACTGGTGCCGTCAATAGATCCTGAGGGTGCAATGTCGCAATCGCAGGAATAATGCGGTTTCCGACCGCAATCTCTCGCCATTGCCCGCGCAACCCGTGAATCGTATCGGTTTCGCCAAAAAAGACCCTGGCGGCAAAGTTGCCGAGTACGAGAATCGCCTTCGGCTCGGCAAGAGCAATCTGCCGCTCGATGAAAGGACGGCAAATATCCATTTCGGCGGTCGACGCAATGCGATTGCCCGGTGGTCGCCAGGGAATAACCTGCGTCAGCAATATGGCGTCGCGCTGCAGACCGATTGCCCCGAGCATCTTGTCGAGCAGTTGGCCAGGCCGTCCGGAGAAGGGCTGGCCTTCACGATCATCGTCCGCCCCTGGCGCCGAACCGATCACCATGATCCCGCTGGCCGCATCACCGCTGGCGAAGATCGTCGAGCGTGCGCTGTGCTTGAGATTGCATCCGTTGAATGCCTCGAGCGCCGTTTTCAGTTCCTGAAGCGAACGGGCGCTCTCGGCGGCGAAGCGTGCCTGCTGCACGGCCTCGCCATCCGGGATCGAAGGCTGCGGCCGCTGGGCTGCACGCTCGGGGGCGGGAGCGTTCCTTTGTGTGGTCTGAGCCGCCGGGCGGGCCGTGGACTCCCGAACGTCAGCAGTCTGCGGCGAAGGGACCGTGCTTCGCCTTGCCGCTTTCATTGCCTCGAACTCAGCAAAGCGATCGACAGCTTCCTCCTCGAGCAGCCATTCCACGCCGGCTTCGGCATGGAAATGCAGAAGCGCGGCGAGTTCGCCCGGAGAGAGTTCGCTGACGGAGATCATAACGGTGACCTTAGCGAAGCCGAGACGTCAATGAAAGAGCACGATAGGCGGGAGACGACCTATTGCACCGTCCATTGCGTGATGTCCTCACGTTCGCCAATCAACGCCAAGCCGTGGGCGATGGAAAGCAGTTCGCCGCCGGTCTCGATGCGGTCCTTATCGAAGCGCTCGGTGAAGATGCGGCGCACAGCCGGGACAAACGACGTGCCTCCGGTGAGGAACACCTTGTCGATCATGCCGGATGTCGTGTTCGTCCTTTCCAGCACGTCATCGAGTGCGCCTTCGATCCGTACGAGATCATCTGCAATCCAGCTTTCGAAATCGGCCCGGCGAATCGTCAGGTGGCCTCCGCGGCCGAGGGGCGCGAAGTCGAATGCTGCTTCGTCCGAAGCGGAGAGCGCCATCTTCGTCGCGGATACAGCCTGATAGAGCGGGTAACCTTCATCGTGGTCGACGAGATCGATGAAGGTCTCGAGCTTCTCGGGCTCGAGCGCCGTGCGCACAAGCTTCTTGAGATCCTCGAATTCGCGCGACGTCTTGAAGATGGAGAGCTGGTTCCAGCGACCGAAGCTCGAGTAGTAGTTCGTAGGGACTTCAAGGATTTTGTCGAAACTCTTGAAATGACTCCCCTTGCCGATCTGAGGGGCGACGATGTTGTCGATCATGCGATAGTCAAAGTGATCGCCGGCGATCCCGACACCCGAATGACCGATCGGGGTCGCCGTCAGTTTGCCGGCCACCGTTTCAAACCGGATAAGCGAATAGTCGGTCGTACCGCCGCCGAAGTCGGCGACGAGAACCGTCGCATCGGATTTCAGGTTCTGCGCGAAGTAGAACGCGGCGGCCACCGGTTCGTAGACGTAGTGAACCTCCGGAAAGCCGAAGCGGGACAGCGCCTCGTTATAGCGCTGGGTCGCCAGCGCAGGGTCAGGGTTCGCGCCGGCAAAATGCACGGGGCGGCCGGTGACGATACGCTTGACGTCGGACGGCCAGTTGTCGCCGGCATAGTTCCGGAGGCGCCTGATAAAGACCTCCATCAGGTCCTCGAAACTGTGGCGCTTCGCGTAGACGAGGGTGCCCTGAAAGAGCGCGCTTGCCGCAAAGGTCTTGATCGACTGCAGGAAACGGCAGTCCCCGGGGTTATCGATGAATTGCCGGATTGCCGCGTGGCCGGCCTCGACCTTCAGGGCGGACGTGCCGAGTTGCAGATCCTTCATGAAGGAAAGGGCAGTACGCATGCTGTCGGCAGTTCCGGCCGCACTCGTAAAGGCCATTGAATGCGTTGTCGGCCCGTCAGCCGTGGCCAAGACCGTGTTCGTCGTGCCGAAGTCGAATCCCAGCGCCTGACCCATGCCCGCACCTCATCAAGTCGATTGTTTTTTGGGAACGGAGGCCAAGCTCCGCTAAGGCGCGAAACAACGCGCCCAAGGAGGGCGCGTGATGCCACAGAGGCCGCCGTTGTTCAAGGCTTGAAGTGAAAAATGCAGCGGGCGCCAATGGCGCCCGCTTGTTCCCTACTCGGCGGCCAATGCCTGAGGTATCTCCTCATCGTGCTCGGTCTTCTTCTTCCGTCCAAAGCTGAGGAGCCAATCGCTAAGCCTGCCCATTTCGACGAAGATCACCGGGGTGATGAAAAGCGTCAATGCTTGCGACACGACGAGACCGCCAACGACGGCAATGCCGAGCGGCTGGCGCAGTTCCGAGCTTGCACCGGTCCCGAGAGCGATGGGAAGCGCGCCGAGGAGGGCGCAGAAGGTCGTCATCATGATCGGGCGGAAGCGTCGAACGCAGGCTTCATGAATCGCCTCCGACGGCGACATGCCGTTGCCGGAGCGCAGGTTCTCCAGCGCCACGTCGATCATCATGATCGCATTCTTCTTGACGATACCGATCAGCATCAGCAGGCCGATGAGCGCGATGATCGAAAGATCGAAGCCCATCACTTTCAACGCCAGCAGGGCACCGAGTGCCGCGGCCGGCAAGCCGGAAAGGATCGTCAGCGGATGAATGAAGCTTTCGTAGAGGACACCCAGCACGACGTAGATCGTCAGCACTGCCGCCAGGATCAACAGCGGCGTGTTGCCCTGGGACTGCTCAAATATCTGCGCCGTGCCACCGTAGGACGTGAAAACGTCCGCTGGCATGTTGATGTCTTTCTTGATCTGGTCGATCGCCGCCGTGGCATCGCCAAGCGCTTCGCCGGCCGGCAGGTTGAAGGAGACTGTCGTCGAGACAAGCTGACCGGTCTGGTTAATCGTCACCGGCCCCGTCGTGCGTTCTACCCTTGCGAAGTTGGACAAGGGAACGAGGGCGCCGTTGCTTGAAGCGACGCGGATTTCCTGAAGCTTCTGGTCGTCCCAGGGCTTGCTCGTATCGTACTCGACGATCACGTCATAGCTGTCGCCGGTCGACTGGATCTGGGCGGCGGTGTATCCGCCAAAGGCTTCCTGCAGGGTCGTCCGCAGCTGTCCGTCGGTAATCCCGAAGGCTGCCGCCTTCTCCGTGTCGACGACGATATTGGCCTGCAGGGCATTGTTCTGCGCATCTGAGGCGACGTCGGTGAAACGCGGATCGGAACGCATGGCCTGCTGAATCTTGTCTGCCCAGACGTTTGTCTGATCGGCGCTCAGCGCCTGAACGACGAGCTGGTATTGGCTCGCCGTCTGACGGCCGCCGAAGCGGAGGCTCTGTTGCGGCGTGATGTAGGCCTGCAGCCCAGGAATCTTGCCGATGCTCGCCCGCAATTCCCGTAACGTCTGCTCAAGCGGTGGACGCTGATCCTTGTCCTTGAGTTCGACAAACATCGTGCCGTTGTTCAACGGACTGCGTGCGTTGCCGCCGACAATCGACATCACGTGATTGACGGCGGGATTCTGCTTCACGAGTTCCGCTGCCTGGTTCTGCAACGCTTGCATCGCCGGATAGGAGATGTCCTGGCGTGCGCGCGTCGAGATGTTGAGGCGTCCAATATCTTCGGTGGGGAAGAAGCTGGATGGCAGCGTCATGAAGAGATAGACAGTCAGGCCAACCGACGCCACGAACAGGGCGAGGACGGCTGGACGATGCTTCAGGCACCAGCCGACCGATTTTTCATATCCTCTGAGTGTCCGCTCGAAACCGGCATCGAACCAACGGATGAAGAAGGGCGGGCGGTCGTGGCCACTGCCGAGCCGTGATGCCAGCATCGGCGTCACCGTGAGCGAGACAATCGCGGAGGCGACGATCGCGATCGCAACGACCATGCCGAACTCGTTGAAGATGCGGCCGACGACGCCGCCCATCAACAGGATCGGAATGAAGACGGCAATCAGCGACACGGACATGGAAATGATGGTGTAGCTGACTTCGCCGGCGCCTTTGATCGCCGCATCGAGAACCGGCATCCCTTCCTCGACATGCCGGAGAATGTTTTCCAGCATGACGATCGCGTCATCGACGACAAGGCCGACTGCGAGCGTCAGTCCGAGCAGCGAGATGTTGTCGATGCTGTATCCGAGCACGTACATCATGCCGAAGGTGGTAATCAGCGACAGCGGCACGGCAAGGCCCGGAATGATCGTCGCCGTCAGGTGACCGGTAAAGAGGTAGATGACCAGGACGACGAGGCCGATCGTCAGGAGCAGCGTAAACTTCACGTCCGTGATCGCGTCCTTGATCGGCTGCGCAGAGTCGTTCATGACCTTTGTCGAAACAGAGGCGGGGATTTCGGCGTGCAGACCCGGCAGCTTCGCCCTGATTGCGTCGACGACCTCGACGGTATTGGCATCGGGCTGGCGTTGAATGGCAAGAATGATGCTGCGGTTGCCGTCGTACCAGCTGCCGGTATTCTGATTCTGAACGCTGTCCTGCACGTCGGCGACGTCGCCGAGGTGGATCGGTGCGCCGTTGGGATTGGCAATGACAAGCGTACGGAACTCGTCGGCATTGGTCCGCTGAGTGTCCGCATTGATCGTCATGCTTTGCGAGTCGTTCTGCAGGGAGCCGACGGGAACCTGGCTGTTGGCAGCGACCAGCGCCTGGTTGACGGTATCGATACCGATGCCGCGGTTGAGAAGCTTGTTGGGATCGACCTCGACCCGGACCGCGTAGGTCTGCGCACCGAATACCGAAACCTCAGCCACGCCGGGAAGTGTTGAAAGGGACGGCGAGATGATGTCCTCGGCGATCTCGTCGAGCTTGCTGCGGGGCATGGTGTCGCTTTGCACGGCAAGCAGCATGACCGGCGCATCGGCGGGGTTCGTCTTGCGATAGCTTGGCGGCGTCGTCATGTTGTCGGGCAATTGCCGCGTGGCATGCGAGATCGCTGCCTGAACATCGGCTGCTGCCGCATCGATGTTGCGATTGAGATCGAACTGCAGAACGATGCTGGTGTTGCCGAGGGAGTTCGTCGCGCTGATTTCGCTGATGCCGGGAATGGTCTGGAACTGCTTGATCAGCGGCGTGGAGACCGAAGTCGCCATCGTCTGCGGTGAGGCGCCGGTCAGCGCGGCCGAGACGTTGATCGTCGGGAAGTCGACCTGCGGCAGGGCTGCCACCGGCACGAGTTGGTAGCCGGCAAGGCCGGCAAGCACGACGCCGATGGCAAGCAGCGTCGTTGCAACAGGACGTCGGATACAGAAATTCGGTATCATTCTTCCGTGCCCGCTGTGATGATTTCGGTTTTGCCTGCGGTTTGGTCAACCGAGGCGACATTCAATGCCTTGTCGTCGAACTGTTCCTTGACCGGCTGCTGGTCGACCAGCTGCGCCTGTCCCTCGATGATGACGTGATCGCCCTCGGACAGGCCTTGCGAGACGGCGGTGAAACCACCGTTCGCGCGCGCCACGGTGACGGGTGTCACATGAGCCTTGCCGTCGCGCGCGACAATGGCGAAGAAGCCGTCGGCGCCGGGACTGACAGCAACGGTCGGGACCACGACCTGCTGTTCATTGTTGTTGAAGTGGACAACGATGTTGACCGATTGCCCGGGCCATAAAGCGCCGGACGCGTTCTCAAACTTCGCCTTCGCGAGAATTGTGCCGGACGCAGGATCGACGGTGTTGTCGTAAAAGCTGATATGGCCCTGACGTGGCTTGGCCTTGTCGGATTGAGGAACGGTGCTGACGTCCACCGGGCCTGCGGCAAGTGCAAGCTTCAACTGCCGGAGGTCGCGTTCCTGCAGGTGGAATTTCACGTAGATCGGATCGTACTTTGCGATCGTCACGATCGCGGAGCCGGCGTTCACAAAGGCGCCTGGGCTCACGGCGATATCGCCAAGGCGTCCGTCGAAGGGCGCGCGAATATCGGTATGCTCAAGCAGGACCTGATCGGCGGCAAGCGCGGCCTTATCGGCCTCTACGGTCGCGGCTGCCGTATCGCGGGCCGCCTTTGCCTGATCGTAGCTTTGCTGTGTGCCAGCCTTGGAGCTCAAAAGGTCATTGGCGCGTGCCAGCGCTGTCTCGGACTCCGACAGGGTGGCTTGGTCGCGGACCACCATGGCGCTGTCCTTGTCGACTGTTGCCTGTGCGGTGCGGGCATCAAGCTTGGCGATCAGATCTCCCTGTTTGACGGTGGCGCCGTCCGAGGCAAGGATCTGCGTAACGATCCCCTGTTCCTGGGCCGCGATCGTGGTGTTGTCGTCCGCATCTGCCCAGCCCGAAGCTGTGACGTCCCGGGGCAAAACAGTCTTCACTGCTGCGACAGTCTTGACCAGCGTTGGTCCGCCGTTGCGGTTGCGACCCTTGCTGCCGCCCTTCTGATCACCGGATTTCTGCGATGCATCGCCCGCCGTTTGGTGGCCGCCGTCGGCGGCATCGGCCTGCGGCTGAGCGTGGGGCAAAAATTGCGAAAGATACGGGATTCGTTCCCTGTATTGCCAAGCGCCAACGCTGGCAGCAGCTATAATGCAGGCCGTGATCAAAAGTTTCTTCATATGCGAGACCGGTTTGGGCGAGTTGCGCGAAAATCAAGGCTCTATTGAACCACGTCTATTACGGCGCAAAAAAGACACAATTGCCGAACCGACCATCACTAAGTGGTTATAATGGCTTAAATTTTTGTAATGAAAGAATGAGCTGAAATACCATTTGTTGGGCATCGGCGATCCGCCGTAGCCGACACTTTCCCAATTTCCCCTTTTCAATCAGACGGATCGCGCCGCTCCGCCGTCGCAGCGTACAAGACTGCCCGTGATGTAGCTCGCGGGCTGGCTGCAAAGAAAGGCGGCGGTTGCAGCGAACTCTTCGACCGTCCCATAGCGACCGACGGGGATTGCGGCCTCCTTAGCAGAGCGGATTTCATCGAGGCTCTTGCCGGTGCGCTTGGCGGCCGCCCCATCTACCTCGTCGGTGCGGCCGGTCAGAATGCTCCCGGGAAGCAGAAGGTTTGACGTGACCCCAAAGCGTCCGATCTCCGTTGCCAGCGTCTTGCTCCAACCGGCGAGGGCGGGGCGCAGCGTGTTCGAAAGAGCGAGGTTGGTGATCGGTTCGATGACGCCCGACGACGCGACAGTGAGAATGCGCCCCCAGCCTTGTTCCTTCATGGATGGCAACAATGCGTTGGTGAGCGCGATCACCCGCAGCACCATGGAGAAGAAATAGGTCTCCAGTTTCTCGGGCGTCATGTCCTGCGTCGTTCCTGGCGTGGGGCCGCCGGTATTGTTGACCAGGATATCGATGCCACCAAGCTTTTCATGCACGGCGGCGGTCACGGTCTCGACGAAATTCTCGTCCGAGAGATCGGCCCAGATCCAATCCGCCTTGCCATTTCCTTCGGCGTTGATGGCGCGGCAGTTTGCCTCCAGCGTCTCGCCGCTGCGGCCGCAGAGAAGAACGTTCGCGCCCTCACGTGCCAAAGCCACGGCGATGCCATGCCCCAATCCGCGCGACGATGCCAGAACGAGTGCGCGCTTGCCCTTGATGCCCAGATCCATGTCAATTTCTCCATTTGTCCGTCTTTCTATACGGCGCGCCGACGGGAGACGAAAGCGGCGTCTGGCACTGTTTATGATTTGACGTTTACGTAAGCTGCATATATTTATCTGGCGCTAGAAATGCTGTTGCGCGAATTGGGGGATTCGCTGTCGTTTCCCGGCTCGACAATAGAGCTCTGTTTTGCCAAGAGATAACCCCATCACGGGGAATGTGGCCGCGATGTCGGCCGAGCGGAGATGATGCATGACCGATACGACTGAACTGCCCGAGCGCGAAAGCATGGAATTTGACGTTGTGATCGTCGGTGGCGGTCCTGCGGGGTTGTCGGCTGCGATCCGTCTGAAACAGATTAACCCGGAACTGTCGGTCGTCGTGCTCGAGAAGGGGGCTGAGGTCGGCGCGCACATCCTGTCAGGTGCCGTCGTCGATCCCATCGGCATCGACCGTCTGCTGCCTGGCTGGCGCGATGAGGCTGATCATCCGTTCAAGACCGAAGTGACGGACGACCACTTCCTGGTGCTCGGCCCGGCAGGCTCGGTGCGCCTGCCGAATTTCATGATGCCGCCGCTGATGAGCAACCACGGCAACTACATCGTTTCGCTTGGCAACGTTTGTCGCTGGCTCGCCACAAAGGCGGAAGAACTCGGCGTCGAGATCTATCCGGGTTTTGCCGCGACCGAGGTGCTCTACAACGACGAGGGGGCCGTCATTGGCGTGGCCACCGGCGACATGGGCATCGAGAAGAACGGCGAGCCCGGCCCGAACTACACCCGCGGCATGGCGCTAACAGGCAAGTATGTGCTGATCGGCGAGGGGGTCCGCGGTTCGCTTGCCAAGCAGTTGATCGCCAAGTTCGATCTGTCGAGGGATCGCCAGCCGCAAAAGTTCGGTATCGGCATCAAGGAACTCTGGCAGGTGAAGCCCGAGCACCACAGCCGAGGTCTCGTGCAGCACTCGTTCGGCTGGCCGCTCGGCATGAAGACCGGCGGCGGCTCCTTCCTTTACCACCTCGAAGACAATCTCGTTGCCGTCGGCTTCGTCGTCCACCTGAACTACAAGAACCCTTACCTGTATCCCTTCGAGGAGTTCCAGCGCTTCAAGACGCATCCGGCGATCCGCACGACCTTCGAGGGCGGCAAACGGCTGTCCTATGGTGCGCGTGCGATCACCGAGGGCGGCTATCAGTCTGTACCGAAGTTATCCTTCCCCGGCGGCGCGCTGATTGGCTGTTCGGCGGGCTTCGTCAACGTGCCGCGCATCAAGGGCAGCCACAACGCGGTGCTGTCGGGCATGATGGCAGCGGACCGGATTGCCGCGGCGATTGCAGCCGGTCGCGCCAATGACGAGGTGGTCGAGATCGAGAACGACTGGCGCTCAAGCGACATCGGTAAGGACCTGAAGAGGGTGCGAAACGTCAAGCCGCTGTGGTCGAAGTTCGGCACGGCAATCGGCGTGGCGCTCGGCGGTTTCGACATGTGGACGAACCAGCTCTTCGGCCTTTCGATCTTCGGTACGCTCAGGCATGGCAAGACGGATGCGGCCTCGCTGGAGCCGGCCGCCAAGCACAAGCCGATCGCCTACCCGAAGCCCGACGGCGTTCTCACCTTCGACCGTCTGTCCTCGGTGTTCCTGTCGAACACCAACCACGAGGAAGACCAGCCGGTGCATCTGCAGGTGAAGGACATGGCGCTGCAGAAGTCGTCCGAGCACGACATCTATGCCGGTCCTTCGACGCGCTACTGTCCGGCCGGCGTTTACGAATGGGTGGAGAAGGATGGGCAAGAGACCTTTGTCATCAACGCCCAGAACTGCGTCCACTGCAAGACCTGCGACATCAAGGACCCCAACCAGAACATCAACTGGGTGCCGCCGCAGGGCGGCGAGGGACCGGTCTATCCGAATATGTAAGAAGCAGTCATGAGCAACGCCTGCGCCATACGGCAGGCGCGTCTCGATGAGCTGCCGCGTCTGACTGAGATCGAGCTCGATGCCTTCGCGACGCTGGCGGAGGCGCTCGGCGTTATCAGGGAAGCGCACGCGCTGCCACACGATTTGTTGCGGGGGTCGCTCGATGCGGGCCTGCTGCTCGTTGCCGCCGATGACGGCGACTGTCCGGTCGGCTTTCTCGCGGTCGAGGAAATCGAAGGCACGCTCTATGTGATCGAACTGGATGTTTGCTCGGATTGGCAGCGCAGGGGTGTCGGGCGGCGTCTGATGTCGGCTGCAATCGAGATGGCGCAGCAGCGTCGGCTATCGGCACTGACGCTGACAACGGATCGCTACGTTCCGTTCAACGCGCCCTTCTACGCCTCCCTCGGCTTTGTGCTGCCGAGTGTCGAAGCCGTTCCGCATTTCCTGAAGAAAAAGCTGGATCACGAAATCGCGGTTGGGATGGATCCGGAACGACGGGTTGCGATGGTTCTTACGCTGAAGCGATAGCGGCATGGAACAATAGAGTGAGCCGGCGGATTGGCCGCCGGCCCGAACTGCGGAGTTGCTATCGGCGTGAGGCGATGCCGGTCGAGAGTGCTACGCCGAGCCCGGTGATAACAGCGGCGGCGATCTCGGCGATGCCGATTTCCTCCCCAAGCAATAGGCCGCCGCCGATCGTTGCCAGCACCGGCGTGATTGCCGTGAAGGCAGCTGCCTGGGTGCCGCCCAGCGCATGAACCGCAAGGCCGTAGGCGACCGTGGCGGCAAGGCCGGACAGCACGCCTTGGCTCAGTACCTGCAAGCCGACCTCACCAAGTGGTGCGCTGGCAATCGACGTACCGAAGGCGACAGCCAGACCGATGTGGATGAGAAATGACCAGATGGCGATGAGCGCGCTGGCCTGCAGAGCCGTCAGGCCGGAGCGGCGAAAGGCATGCGTGTAGCTTGCCCATAGGATCGCTCCCATCGGTAGCAGAACAAAGCTGGTCCAGGGTAGTGCCGCACCGGCGAGACTGCGGACCAGTAGGATGGCAACGCCGCCGACGATCGCGGCAAGACCGAGCACGCGCATGAAGTCCGGTCGTTCCCGGAAGACGATGACGCCGATCAGCGCAGTGGCAAGCGGCATGGACCCTCCGAGCAGAATACCGGCGGCGGATGCCGGGGTCGAGTGAATGGCCGACGTGGTCAGCTGGAAGAAAACGGCGCCAGCGCCCGCGACCATCGTGGCAAGCAGGCGGAGCGGCACGCCTTTCGGCAGCAATCCAGTCTTCAGCCAGACGGGCGCCAGAACAAGTATCGGAATACCGTAGCGGATCAGGCCGATATCGATCGTGCCAAGCTGCGTCGCCGCGCTGTGACGCGTCGCCAGGATCCACGCTGCCCAAATGAGGACGGTGACGACGGCGCCGGCATATCCGACAGATGTCGACGTGGACTTTTCATTGTTCGTGAAGGTAACGGCGCTCATCGATCTCTCCTCTCGTGATCGTCCGGATTGCTGTCCGGTTGAGAGAAGAATAAGCGGAAACGGCGAGGCATGTCCTTGCTATCTATGCTGCCAAAATACTGGTATGAGCAATTATCTGCCAATCACGCCAAAGGATTTTATCGAACATGCCAAATCTTGATAAATTCGATCTGGCGATATTGGAATGCCTCCAGGAGGATGCCCGGGCGACCAACGTGGAGATTGCCGAAAAGGTCAATTTGTCGCCGTCCCCCTGTCTGCGGCGTATCCGCAATCTGGAAAAGACCGGCGTAATCCGCGGCTACCGCGCCGATATCGACCGCAAGGAAGTCGGTCTCGGCCTGACGGTTTTCGTCGAGCTCAAGGTCGCCCATCACAGCCGCGAGAACGCGCAGGCGCAGGAGGCGGCATTGCTCGCCATTCCCGAGGTGGTGTCGTGTTTTCTAATATCGGGAACGGCCGACTTTCTTGCGGAGGTGGTGGTCGAGGATCTCGCAGCCTATGAGCGGCTGCTGACGGACACGCTGCTGACCCTGCCGAATGTCAGCGATATCCGCTCGAACTTTGCCATTCGCAGCATGAAAACCCACGGAGCGCTGAAGCTCCCGGAACTGAAATAGAAACGGGGCAAATCGGCCCCGTTTTCTTGCTTAGAGCAGCGTGCCACTGAGGATCAGCAGCGCGACCGAGAAGTAGATCACCAGCCCGCTCACATCGACGAGCGTGGCGACCAACGGGGCGGAGGCGCTTGCCGGATCAAGCCGCAGCCTCTGCAGGATGAACGGCAGCATGGAGCCCGCCAGCGAACCAAACGTGACAATGCCGATCAGTGCGGTAAAGATCGTGACGCCGACCAGGACCCAGTGCTCGCCGTAGTCATAGAGCCCGATTTTTTGCCAGAGCACGATGCGGGCGAAACCGACCAATCCCAGGATCGTGCCGAGCACGATACCCGTCGGCAGCTCGCGCATCAGCACGCGCCACCAGTCGGAGAGCTTGAGCTCGCCGAGCGCCAGCGCCCGGATAATCAGCGATGTCGCCTGCGACCCGCTGTTGCCGCCAGAGCTCATGATCAGCGGCACGAACAGCGTCAGCACGATCGCCTTCTCAAGCTCGCCTTCGAAATGCTGCATGGCGCTTGCCGTCAGCATTTCGCCGAGGAAGAGGGCGCACAGCCAACCAGCACGCTTGTGGATCATGCCGGCAAAGCTGATCTTGGTGTAGGGCTTGCCGAGGGCTTCCATACCACCGAATTTCTGGGCGTCTTCGGTCTGGTCGGCGATCATCGTGTCGATGACGTCGTCGACCGTGACGATGCCGAGCATGTGGCCGTCCTCGCTGACGACGGGCAGGGCGAGCAGATTATGCTTGCGGATCAGCCGGGCGACATCTTCCTGCGTCATCAGCGGATCGGCACGCACAACCCCTTCCTTCTGCGCAACGGTCAGGACCGAGTCGCCGGGCTCGCCGGTGATGAGGCGGCGGAGTGTGACGACGCTCGTCAGCGCGCGGCTGACCGCATCGAGAACGTAGATCGCATAGACCGTCTCGCGCGAACGCTCGACTTTGCGCACGTGCTCCAGCGTCTGTTCGACAGTCCAGGTGTCGGGCACGCTGACGAATTCGGTCGTCATGATGCTGCCGGCCGTGCGGGGCGGATACCCCATCAGGTGCTGGACGGCGAGACAGGTCGTGCGGTCCAGCCGCGAGAAGAGGTGTGCACGAACCTCCTCGTTCATTTCCTGAAAGAGGTCGGCGACACGGTCGTTTGCCACGGCGTTCAGCAGCCGTGCGGCATGCTCGACCAGCATGTCTGCAAGGATCGCGGCGGCGTGATGCAACTCGGGACGTCCGAGAATTCGCACAGCCTTTTGCTGCGGCAGCGTAACCAGGATTGCTGCGGCTTCGGATATTTCAAGTGTGTTCAGCTGTTCGACGCGCTCGGCCGTGGTGATCGGGCCGAGGTGGTCGCTGCTGAAGAAACGAGCGGCATGGCCCGCCCGCAGTGGGAAGCGATTGATGTTCATAGGCTCGCCTTTCCGTCGATCCGCCGTAGCGTCCGACGGGCGAGCCCGACGGAGTCAGGTCAGCGCACGAGGGCCGCGTACGGCAAAGGCAATCGACTGCTACTGTCGCTTGGCATCGTGATGATGGCTCCGTTGATATCCGCGGAAAATGGAGGTGATCCGCGTAAGGCTCTAGGTGGTCTCAATTGGCAAAAAAGTCAAGCGCTTGAGGTGCTTGATGCCAGAATGCCGCACCTTCCGGCGCGGCATATCGTTCGAGCAGCGTTCTTTCGAATTTGCGGCCGCTGTCGACTATGCGTTGACGCCGGGGCGGCCGCGTCAGGCGCTCCGGCCACGGCGATCGAGGTTTAGAGATGCCACGAACACAAAGATGCCGATAAACGACAGGATGGCGCCGACATAGCCGGTGGCGGCGAAGCCATAGCCCTGTGCGATAACCAGGCCGCCGAGCCAGGCGCCCAGCGCATTCGCAATATTGAATGCCGAGTGGTGAGATGCCGCAGCAAGCGTCTGCGCGTCCGCCCCGACATCCATCAATCGGGTCTGGACAGCGGGACCGGCAGCAAAGCCGCAACCGATGCAGAATACGCAAAGCGCCAGCATGAACGGATTGGCAGCCGTGAGGGAGAACAGTGTCAGCACGACGATGTTGAACACAAGGCAACCGCCGATCGTTCCCATCAGCGATTTGTCGGCAAACCAGGAGCCGACGACATTGCCGACGTTCATGCCGATGCCGAAGATGATCAGCATCACGGCCACCATACTTTCCGGCAGCATTGCAACCTCGGTCGTGGTTGGCGCGATGTAGCTGAACATGGCGAACATTCCACCGAAGCCGACGGATGCCGTGGCGAGCGTCAACAGGACCTGCGGACGCTTGAAGGCGCCGAGTTCGCGCTTGAAGCTTGCGCCCTCGGCAACTCGGTCGCGTGGCACGTAGTACCAGATCAGGGCGACCGTCAGCAGGCCGATAATTCCAACGATCGTAAAGGCAAGCCGCCAGTTGAGAGACTGCCCGAAAACGGTGGCGAGCGGGGTTCCCAGGAGGGTCGCAACCGTCAACCCGAGCATCACGCGGCCGACGGCGCGAGCGCGCTTGTGCATCGGCACCATGGATGCCGCGACGATCGCGGCAACGCCGAAGTAGGCGCCATGCGGCAACCCCGTGATGAAGCGCATCAACGTGAAGCTCTCGAAGGTCGGTGCCATCGCGCTCAACAGGTTGCCGACGGCAAAGATGCCCATGACGAGGAGAAGCAGCGAGCGGCGCGCCATCTTTGCGGCGAGAACCGCGATGATTGGAGCACCGATAACGACGCCGAGCGCATAGGCGCTGATCACGTAGCCGGCCTGCGGCGTCGTCACCGAGAAGGTGTCGGCGACCTTAGGCAAAAGACCCATGATAGCGAATTCGCCGGTGCCTATCCCGAAGCCGCCGCAGGCAAGCGCCAGTTGTACGAGCGCAATTGCCGCCGGAGACGGGGCCTCTTCTGCCGCCATCGTATCTATGGAATCGTTTACGGCGACCTGGCTCAAGAGGCACTCCTTGGCATTCGATAGGTGACATACGGGACGGGACGCAAGATGCGCCGGTGACCGGTAGGCCGGAGATGAAGGGAGATGAAGACGATGCTCCAATATCCCATCTATCAACGATAGATTGCTGCAGGTCGAGTGCGTTTTCTGCAGTGCAGCGTCCCCCGATTTGCATACGTCCCTTGCAAATTTGGGGGCTCTGTCGCCGCTCGCGGCGGCCGTGAGACGCGCTTCAGCTTGAAATTGCCGCTACGGGAACCATCTGCTTTGCAGCGCCAACAGACTTTGCCTGTCGGGATGGATCAACGGGAGCCTGATGAAACTAGTTGGCTTTTTCAATCGAGATGGTGGAACGTTCAGGACCACCGACATGGAAGCCTATGAAAGGCGGGCCGAGGCGATCTTCAGGGAAGCGGGTCACGATTTCGATGCAATCGTCTTTTCCGGCAAGGAGATTGTACCCGCGATGGAGCGGGCGGCCCGCTGGGGAAACATCGATGGCATCGTCGCCGGCGGTGGCGACGGGACGATATCGGCGGCAGCGTCCATAGCCTGGAGAAACGGCGTCGCACTTGGCGTTGTGCCGGCCGGTACAATGAACCTTTTCGCCCGTTCCTTGCGCGTTCCACTCGATATCTGGCAAGCGCTTGAAACACTCGCCTTTGGCGAAGTCGATCGTGTCGATATTGCCAGCGCCAACGGCAGGCCGTTCATTCACCAATTCTCGGCCGGGCTGCATGCGCGCATGGTGCGCTATCGAAATTCCTACTCGTACCGCTCGCGTCTTGGAAAGATGGGGGCAAGCGCGCGGGCCGCATTTGGTGTCGTGTTGAACCCACCCGAATTCGAGGTCGAGTTCGAAGCGGGGGGAGTTTATGAGAGGCGCCGGGTCTCCGCGGTCTCGGTTTCAAACAACCCTTTCGGCCAGAATGCCTTGCTTTATGCAGACAGCCTCACAGGTGGCGAACTAGGCTTCTATACCGCCAATCCACTAAAGCCGCTCGGCGTCGCGCGTCTGGCGATCGATCTCTTGCGAGGCAAGGTGAGGGAGAATGCGGACGTGATGATCATGCATCCGGCAGAAGTGCATCTGCACTTTCCAAAGCTGCCGTCAAAGGCGAATTGCGTGATGGATGGCGAGCTGCGTCCCCTGGAGCGAGACGTTGCATTGAAATTGCATCCAGGCGAACTCAAGGTATTGGTCCAGCAAGGACTTGCAGCGCAAGTTGACGAAGCGGAGCGGCGCGAAGTCGCTCCCTAGCAGCTCCTGCTGGTGGCGCGCATCCCAGAAATCGCTCTGGATCGGTCGGACGAGCTGAGGGGGACGCCGGAGCTAGCGCGGATATATCCAGGCGTAGCCGAAGAGCCGTTGATCCTCCGGTCGCCCGCTGATGTAACCGATGCTTGTGTACTTGGTCGCCACTGCGGAGTATTGCGGGCCGAGGTTCTGTTCAATCCAGTTAACCAGCACCGGCGGTAGCGCCGTTCGATCCTTGGAGGGAAGCCAAACCACCAGGATCGGCTTCTCCGCGGTCCAATCGTAATCGATAGCCAGATTGCCGAAGAACGTGGACATCGTTGGAACATCAGGCAACTGCATATGCATATTTCCCGACGCCGGCCAGCTGTCGGTGAGCACCAGCCCAGGACGCTTGCCTTCCTCAGCAATGATCTTGCCGGCAAACTCCTCGTAAGGCGCGTTGTAGGCCTCAGGTCGGCCGAAGAGTGACGGCGCGTGCGCGAGAACCAGACTCAGCGACGGGACGATGATCATGACCGCGAGAGGTGCGATAAAGAAGCGCCGCGCAGAATCCTGCGGTTGAATGCCTCGGGCCTGTATCTTCAGGCAAAACGCAATCGGCATCAGGAACAGGAGGGGCAGCACCCATCGGTCGCGCATGGATGTTATGCCAATGGCGAAAACCAGCACGAGAACCTGCACGCCAATCGCCAGAAATATCGTGTCGAAAAAGTGAGCCCAGATGGTCGTCGGTCGCAGACTGCGGAGGAACTTCTCGCCGAAAACGATTGCATAAACCGCAACAAGAGGCGCCATGATCACGAGCACCTGACCGAAGAACTCGGTCGGCCCCTTGATCAGTTTCGCGAGTACGCTGGTCGGCGCTTCCTGCGCCATGGTATTCAGCGTGCGGGTTGCGGCCAGGCCGATATTGTTAAGGAGCCAAAGGCCGTGCGGCGCGAAGATGAGGACCGCGATAGCCAGTGAAAGCAAGAAGCGACAGTCGAACAGGCGCTTCTGTCCCTCCGGATGCAGAAACACTGCAATGAGCGCTGCAAACACGACGAGAGTGAAGTTGTACTTCGACAGCATGCCCAGTCCCAGCGTGACGCCGATTGCCGCGTAGGAGAACAGGGATGGGGCCTTCAGCGTTTTGATGATGCTGTAGATGAAGAGGTTTATCATCAGCATCTGGGCGACTGTATGGGTCAGGTCCCTTTGTGCCTGCCAGAAAACCTGTGGAATCGTGAACAGCGAAAGCGTCGCGATGGCAGCAAACAGGCGATCATCGAGCACCAGTTTGGCCAGCTTGTAGTAGCTCAGGAAAAGGAGAAACAGCACCAGGTTCTTGGTTGCGGCAATCGTTGCGATCGACAATCCGAAGCCGGACACCACCATCGCCTGCAGCCAGTTGTAGAGCGGCGGCTGGGTGTCGTAGCCGGCCACAAGCCATTGCGAGAAGAACGCCTGCTGGGACTCATCGACCCGCAGGCCGTTTGGCACGAGGAGGCGAACGACAAAGCTGACGACAAAATATGCCGCCAGCAGCAGGACAACCGCGTCCGGCTTGCGAGCCAGCAGATTACGCATTCTCACTTCCGTCGAAGACCTGGCGGACGATGTAGTTCGGCGAGGTGTCGTCGCGATAATAGGTACGGGCAATCATCTCGGCAAGAATGCCGGTCGTGATCAACTGCACGGAGGACAGCATGAAAACGATGCCGACCATCAGCATCGGGCGGGTGCCGATGTCGTTGCCCAAGACGAACTTGTCGACGAACAGATAGAGCATCACCAGAGCGGAGATCCCACCCAGTCCGAGGCCCAGTGAGCCGAAGAAATGGCCTGGCCGTGCCTTGTAGCGCATGAAGAACATGACGGAAAGCAGGTCGAGGATCACGCGAAAAGTACGCGAGATGCCATACTTGGACTGTCCGTGCTGGCGGGCATGGTGGGTCACGACCATTTCGCCGATGCGCGAGCTTGGCACGACGCCGGCGACCCAGGCGGGGATGAAGCGGTGCATTTCGCCCATCAGCTTCACCTGCTTGATGATCGAGGCGCGGTAGATCTTCAGGCTGCAGCCATAGTCGTGCAGCTTCACGCCGGTAATGCGCCCGATCAAGTAATTGGCACACCATGAGGGAATCTTGCGTAGCAGGAGACCGTCTTGGCGGTTCCTGCGCCAGCCAACCAAAAGATCGAGCTCACGCCGCTCCAGTTCGGCGACCATGGACGGAATATCTTTCGGGTCGTTCTGCAGATCGCCATCCATTGTGGCGATCAACCGGCCGGTCGCGGCGTCGATGCCTGCCTGCATCGCGGCCGTCTGGCCGAAATTGCGCTGCAGTTCGACGATCCTCAGCGTAAGGCCCTCGCGGCCGATGTGCTTGCGCGCATTTACCAGCGTGGCATCGGTGCTGCCATCGTCGATCAGGATAAGCTCCCAGCGATCGGAGTAGCCGGCCATGGCCAAGCAGATGCGATCGACAAGCGGGCCGACGCTCTCTTCCTCGTTGAAGACAGGCACAACGAGCGACAATTCGACCGGCCGCATCGCTTCCACGAGGCCTTGACGTGGGTCTACTGTTGTCTGCACGTTTGAATTCTCCTACAAGGCGCACGGCCAAAAGCGGCATTCGCCGCGATAGTCAGGAAAGCCTACTATATGAAGTTTCCGGTTGTTGCCAGCCGACAATCCTGGTTTATCCGCAATCGGATGACGCTGCTGACGATTGTGATCGTGGCGACTTACGCGCTTTTCATCCAGTGGTTTTGGGGCTGGCCGGTCATTCTCGGACAATGGGCCGAGGTCGGTGCTATCCCGATTATCGCCGCTCTCGCACTTCTGACCAGCACCTACTTTCTCAGGACCTGGCGCATCTACGATTATTTTCCGAGAGAAACTGCGGGCCGCTTCAAGGTGCTTTTTCGCGTCACGCAGATTCACAATCTCCTGAATATCATGCTGCCGTTTCGAACGGGGGAGACAAGCTTTCCGGTGTTGATGCGCACCGAGTTCGGTATTCCGCTTGCGCGCGGCACGTCGGCGCTGTTCGTCATGCGCCTGCTTGATCTGCACGCCTTGCTGGCTGCCGCCGGCATAGGCTTCGCGATCGCGTCACCACACAACATCGTTGCATGGATCGTCTGGGTGTCCTTCCTGTCACTTCCGGTAGTCGCTTTTGCTCTGAGGCGACCGCTGTTGCGGCTTGCCGGCACGATGCTGCCGGTAAAAGCGCAGAAGCTGGTGGTTGAGGTTGAGAGGGGACTTCCGGTCGATGCCGCCGCTTTCACGCGCGCCTGGGCGATGACCGTCATCAACTGGCTCGTCAAGGTTCTGGTGCTCGCCTGGGCCCTCAACCTGATGGGCGTATTGCCGATGGCCGCAAGTTTCGGCGGGGCGCTTGGCGGCGAGCTCTCCTCTGTGCTTCCGGTGCACGCGCCGGGTGGCGTCGGCACTTATCCGGCCGGGATCACTGCCGGCGCCGTTGCCCTAGGCGCATCCAGCGAGAAGACGGCCCTTGCTGCCTTGGCGCAGGCAAGCATCAATGCGCATTTGCTGATCATCGTCTCGGCACTGACGGGCACTGCGATATCACTGCCGCTCGGCCGCAGCCGTAAGCTCTGAAATCCGTTCTCTCAGGAATGTCTGCTCTGGCGCCTGTTGACACAGCCTCAAGGCTGTCTCGTAGGCTGCAATCGCCTCGGCCTTCTGTCCCAATTGCCTCAGAAAATCGGCACGGGCCGAATGCGCAAGATGATAGCTCTCCAATTCTCCTGCCTGCAGGATGGCGTCAACGAGCTGCAAACCTCTTTCTGCTCCCTCCACCATCGCCACGGCGACGGCCCTGTTGAGTTCGGCAATCGGCGACCACTGGGCCGACAGCAGGAGATCATAGAAGCTGACGATGCGGCGCCAATCCGTACTCTCAGGCGTCTCGGCTCGCGCGTGCTCCGCAGCGATGGCCGCCTGCAGCGTGTAGATACCGACCTCGCCATTCCGCAGGGCGCCGTCGAGGCGCCCGAGACCTTCGCGAATCTTTTCACGGTCCCAAAGCCCGCGATCCTGATCGGCCAGGAGAATGAGACCTCCCTGCGAACTCCGCCTGGCGGCGCGACGCGAATCCTGAAGGAGTAGGAGTGCAAGCAGCCCCGAGACATCGGGGTGCGGCAGAAGGCGCGCGAGCAGCCGTGTCAGGCGGATGGCCTCCGAAGTGAGATCCGCTCGGACGACCTCCTCGCCGGACGAAGCGGAGTATCCCTCGTTGAAGACCAGATAGATCACATGCAGCACCCGGTCGAGCCGCTCCGGCAATTCGTCGCGCTCAGGGACCTCGTAGGGAATCTTCGCTGTGCGGATCTTGTTCTTCGCGCGTACGATGCGCTGTGCCACAGTTGGGGCGGGGACTAGAAATGCATGGGCGATCTCTTCAGTCGTAAGTCCGCATATCTCTCTAAGCGCCATCGCCATTTGCGCGTCGGCGGGTATGATCGGATGACAGCAGGTGAAGATCAACCGGAGCATGTCGTCTTGGATCAGGTCCACGTCGCCAATCTCCGTTTCATCGAAAGACCCGTATAGACTTTCCTCGATGTCCTTCGCCGACATATCGAAACGCGACCGGCGCCTGATGTGGTCGATCGCGCGAAATCGCCCGGCGGAAACGAGCCAGCCGAACGGGTTTGCCGGAACACCATCGCGGGGCCACGTCCGCGCGGCGGCTGCAAACGCGTCGTGCAGGGCTTCTTCGGCCCTGTCGAAGTCTCCAAGGAGACGGATGAGTGTCGCAAGCACCCGGCGAGACTGCGATCGGTAGATATCCTCGATCAGACGTTCCAAGGTCTACTCCGGCAATGTCAGGATCCGCACCGGGCGGATTTCCACAGCGCCAATTCGCGCACATGGAATTCCAGCGGCGATTGCCTTTGCCTCATCCATATCGGAGGCATCGATAACATACAGGCCGGCCAGATGCTCCTTCGTCTCGACGTAAGGGCCATCAGTCATGCTAAGCTCGTTGTTGCGCACCCGCAGGACGACAGCCTTATCGGGCGTTTCGAGCGCATCGGCATGAATCAGCGTGCCCCGTTCGCGCAACCCTTCGTCGAAGCCGAAATGCGCGCGAACGACAGCTTCGGTTTCTGCAGGGGCCTGACGACCGTCGACATCGGCCGAATTGTAGATCAGGCAAACATAGCGCATCGCATTATCTCCCGTCTTTGATGGAATAGGCCGGCCGTATCTCGATCGAAGCGTATTTCAATATGGGGAACGTCGAGGCGATCCTCTCGGCTTCTTCCATGTCGGCGGCGTCGATCAATACGAAACCACCAAGATGTTCCTTGATTTCGGCGAAGGGACCGTCGGTTGCCGTCGTGACGCCCTGCCTCACTCGAAGAGTAACTGCAGATTCGGGCTCGTGCAGCGCAAGAGCGACTTGCAGGACGCCGCGGTCATGCCAGTGATCGTCGCTTGCGATGCATTCCTGCGTGACCACATCCCACTCTTCCTGCGGGACGAGCTTGCTCTTCTCGGTGTCGAACCAGACCTGGCAGAGATATTTCATGACGTCTCCCTCAACTATAAACCGGAATATCGTAGATCGGCCGGACTTCAATTGACCCTAGTCTTGCAAGCGGGATACCGGCCGCAACGCGAATGGCATCGTTCAGATCTTTTGCGTCGATAAGAATGAAGCCGCCGAGTTGTTCTTTTGTTTCTGCAAAAGGGCCGTCCGTCACTGACATTTCATCATTTCGAACGCGGACGGTCACGGCATTCTTTGGCGATTGCAGCGCCTGCGCGGCGATCATGTGCCCGCTGGCGATCAGATCATCGTCGTAAGCGAGGGACGCTCTGTCGAGGTTCCTTTTTTCCTCCTCGGTCACGGCTTCAAGCGTCGCCGGCTCGAACCAGACCTGGCAGAGATATTTCATCGTTCGCTCTCCCTGGCTGTCACGATCATTGGACGCTCAGCCTAGGGTGATTTCGACAGGAAGCGAAAAAATCTTTTTACGGAAATTTGGGTCGAAACGAGCACACTGGCTTCGACCAAGTGTCGTCAACAATATGGAGTGACGACGATGGGTTTTTTCGAGATCGTGCTGGCGAACGCCATCCGCGCAAGTCGCCAACAGAACAAACAACCCTATCAGGCTGATACGGAACTGCCAATGATGCGGGCCACAATCGCACGCCTCGTTGCCGTCGCAGCCCTTTTTGCGGTTACGATTGTGGTGCTGGATGCCGCGGGCGAGCACTATGAGCGCCAACTTGCGACTAGCGCGGTCGCAGCCACTCGCCAATAAGGGAAACGGCCTATTGGAAGGCCGTTTCGAAGAAGCTTCTGAGCTTGCGCGAATGCAGTGCTTCCGGCGGCATGGCTGCGAGTTTCTGGATCGCACGGATACCAATTTGCAGATGCTGGTTGACCTGCGTCCTGTAAAAGGCGGTCGCCATGCCGGGCAGCTTCAATTCGCCATGCAACGGCTTGTCCGATACGCAGAGCAGGGTGCCGTAGGGCACGCGGAAGCGGAAGCCGTTTGCGGCGATCGTCGCCGATTCCATGTCGAGCGCGATGGCACGAGCCTGGGACAGACGTTTGACCGGGCCGCGTTGGTCGCGCAACTCCCAGTTCCTGTTGTCGATCGTGCCGACTGTGCCGGTGCGCATGATGCGCTTCAGCTCGAAGCCTTCGTAGCCGGTGATCTCTGCCACGGCGCCCTCCAGGGCGACCTGCACTTCCGCCAGTGCCGGGATCGGCACCCAGACAGGCAGATCGTCGTCAAGGACGTGGTCTTCGCGCATGTACGCGTGAGCAAGGACATAATCACCCAGGCGCTGGCTGTTGCGCAGGCCGGCGCAGTGGCCGAGCATCAGCCAGGCATGCGGGCGAAGGACGGCCACGTGGTCGGTGATCGTCTTGGCATTGGATGGGCCGACGCCGATATTGATCATGGTGATCCCGGCATGCCCTTTCTTTTTCAGATGGTAGGCCGGCATCTGCGGGAGGCGCGAAAGCGTAACGTCGGTCTCGGGCTGATTGGAGGCGGCATGCGTGATGATATTGCCCGGCTCGACAAAGGCCGTGTAGCCATCTCCGCCTTCCGCCATCAGCTTGCGTGCCCAGATGCAGAATTCGTCGATGTAGAATTGGTAGTTCGTAAACAGCACGAAGTTCTGAAAATGCTGCGCGCCGGTCGCGGTGTAATGGGCAAGACGGGCAAGCGAGTAGTCGATGCGCTGAGCCGTAAAGGCGGCAAGCGGCGAAGGTTCACCTGGCGGTGGAATGTATTCGCCGTTGGCAATCTCGTCGTCCGTTGTGTTCAGGTCCGGCGTGTCAAACAGATCACGCATCGGAATGTCCATGAACGCCGCGGCGGATGCCTCGACATGGGCACCCTCACCGAACGCAAAGTGCAGTGGAATAGGCGTCGTCGATTCTGAAACGACGACCGGCACGTTATGATTTCTCATCAACAGGCCAAGCTGCTGCTTCAGATAGTGCCGAAACAGCTGAGGCCGAGTAATCGTCGTCGTGTAAATGCCGGGAGCGGTAACGTGCCCGTAGGACAGACGAGTATCGATGTGGCCGTAACTCGTCGTCTCGATGCTAACTTGTGGGTAGAAGGCACGATAGCGCGATGTAATTGGCGCGCCCTTGGCTAGCGTTGCGAAGCTCTCAACCAGGAAATGGGTGTTGCGTTCGTAGAGTTCTGTCAGCGCGTCGACTGCCTCGACGGGATCGTCAAAGGTTTGCGGCGCGAAAGGTGACGGAGACGAAATGTCGAGAGGGGAAGAGATTCGTTTGTTCATGCGGCATTATAGGGTGTTGTTCCTAACAAGCAAACGACGCGTCTAAAGGGATTGCAGAGATTTTTGGGGGCAGCGATGTGCCGCCGCAGCCAGTCAGTTGCTTGTTCTGCAGAACGGGCGGCTGGCGTCGAAGCACGTATAGTTGGCCCCGAAGTGTGACTGCGCACCGCCACCGGCATTGCGGTTGACCGCAACCGAAAAGCTGACGGCGAAGACTGCTGCAAACAGCGTGATGATGGTGAAACGTCTTGCCAAAATGAGCATATCCATGCCTTTGCCCCGGTATCGCCTTAGCGTTGAGACAGTTTTGCCACGTTGTGGCTGAACCGGTGCTGAGATCATGGTTCATCAGGCGTTCAGGAAGCCGGGCAGCTTGAAGCGCGGCTGCTGCTTATCTCTTTGGTCCCGCAAAGGAGATTTTCATGACGGCACCGATTGAGCTTTATTACTGGCCCACCCCCAACGGCTGGAAGATCAGCATCATGCTCGAGGAACTCGGCGTTCCCTACGAGGTCAAGTATATCAATATCGGCAAGGGGGAGCAGTTCACGTCGGAATTCCTGAAGATCGCCCCGAACAACCGTATGCCGGCAATTGTCGATCCGGATGGCTCCGGCGGCGAACCGATCTCGGTGTTTGAGTCCGGCGCCATCCTCCAATATCTCGGTCGCAAGTTCGGGAAGTTCTATTCGACGGACGAGCGCACACGCGTCCAGATCGAGGAATGGCTCTTTTGGCAGGTGGGTGGCTTGGGCCCCATGGCTGGACAGGCGCATCACTTCCGCGGTTATGCACCGGAGAAGATCGAATACGGCATCAACCGCTATACCAATGAAGTGAACCGCTTATACGGCGTGATGAACAAGCGGTTGGCAGAGCGCGAATATCTCGCCGGGGACTACTCGATTACCGACATGGCTTGCATCGGCTGGGTCGTTCCATACGAGAAGCAGGGACAGGACCTCAACGAGTTTCCCAACCTCAAGCTCTGGTTCGAGACGATGATGGCGCGCCCGGCCGTGGTCCGTGGCACGGCAATCGGCAAGGAAGAGCGCGAACGCAGCAATCTTGCCGATGACAAGGAAGCGCAGAAGATCCTTTTCAAGCAGCGCGCCCGCTGACAATTGACGCAGAAAAGCGCCCGGCTTTCCGGGCTGCCCGGCTTTCCGGGCGCTTCCTTTTGGAAAGCCGTTTCTTACAGGCGTGTCCAGGTCTGCGATTTGCAGAGCACGTTGAGGACGCAGCCTTTCATCTTCAGTGAATTTCCGAAAATATTGCCGGATCCGCTATAGGTTTTGTCGTTGGCTGGATCGGTGATCTGGCCGGTATAGGTAACACCGCTTCCTGCGAGAATGCCGATCTTCTTGCCGGCATACTTGCCGGATTTCAGCACGATGCAGTAGCTGCCGCCGCAAGATGCAATCTGGGCCGTATCGCCCGCAGCTGTCTTCCAGTTGCCGACGATCGGTTCGTCAGCAGAAGCTGCCCCGGCGGCAAACATCAATGCGCCAGAGAGAATAAGTGTTCGGATCATTCGTTCCTCCCTAATGTCCAGGCGCGAAAATATATGACGCGAACGTAAACGTAAATGAGCTTTTTTCACTGCTTCAGGCGAGCGTTTTTGCAGACCGACAGCGGCGAAATCTTCCGTTCTGGGCATTTGATGCTGATTTCGTGGTGAACGGAAGGTTGATTTTCAGATCTGAATATTCCGTAAAATTGTGTCGAAAATCCTTAATCCGCAAGGAATCCGATGTTTAACAAAAATCCAATTTTACCAAGCGTTTGCACTTTGTTTGTCTCAAATTAATCATGCATTTTAGGCGTTTTTTGAAAGCGCATCGGCATAGTGGATCCATCAAACGAGCGGGGCAAACCCGCCGAACCGAAGGGTACTTAGAACCGCGATAGACGGCAGGTCTCCGGAGGTAAAACAGGGCAAGTCGATAACAGGCAAAACAGGGATAAACCGATGGCACGTTTTGAAATGCACAATGCTGAAATGGCCACCATGGGTGGCGAGAACAACGCCGACATCTTCTGCGAAATGGGTCTGATGTATGCGACCGGCCGCGGCTGCGCTGTCGATCTGGTCGCCGCTCACAAGTGGCTGAACATCGCAGCGATCAAAGGCAACGACCGCGCCGCCGAGCTTCGGGCTGACGTTGCCGCAGGCATGGACAAGATGCAGATCGTGGAAGCGCTGCGCGCTGCCCGCGAATGGATGACGATCCACTGAGAACCGTTTGCCCGCAAAGGCGCGGGCAAGATCGATAACAACCTCAAAAGGGGGCTGGCGCGGTGCTCGGACGCGCCAATGCCAGGACATCAACCGCGACCGGCAGGAACAAGGCTGGCGCGGTTCCTTGCGTTTAACCTAATGTCTTGAGTACCTGCGGCAGGGCTTCCTCGAGAAGCGCCATGTCAGCTTCCGGTCCAACGCTGACGCGGATGCAGCGGTTGAGCGGGGCAACGCCGGGCATGCGAATGAAGACGCCGTGCTGCATCAGGCCATCGACAATGGCACGGGCATAGGTGCCGTCACGTCCGGCGTCGATCGCAACGAAATTTGTGGCGGAGGCGAGCGGAACGAGGTTGTTGGCCTTGGCGATGGCGGCGATCCGGTCGCGCGCGCCGTGGATGCTGGCCACGACCTCGGCGAGATAGGCTTGGTCCTTGAGTGCCGCCAGTGCAGCGATCGTGGCCAGTCGATTCATGCCGAAATGATTGCGGATCTTGTCGAATGCGCGCGCCGTACCTGATGTCGAGATGACATAGCCGACCCTGGCGCCCGCCAGGCCATAGGCTTTCGAGAAGGTGCGCGTGCGCACAACATTCGGCAAGTCGATCAGCGCGCTGATGGGGGGCAGCGATCCCACCGGGCCGGTTTCGCTGTAGGCCTCGTCGAGAATGAGCATCGTGGTTTCCGGTAGCGCACGGGCAAAGGCGACGGCACTGTCGGCATCCCACCAGCTTCCCATCGGATTGTCCGGATTGGCGAAATAGACCAGCGGCGCGTTCTCGCGTTTGACGGCTGCGAGGAGGCCGTCGAGATCTTCGCGATCGCTGGCATAGGGCACGGTCACGAGCCGCCCGCCGAAGCCGGCAACGTGGAAATTGAACGTTGGATAGCCGCCGAGCGATGTCACGACGGGTGCGCCCGGCTCAATGACGAGCCGTACGATCTGGCCGAGCAGTTCGTCGATGCCGCCCCCTATCGCGATGGAGTCGATTCCGACGCCCAGATGGTTGGCAAGTGCTTCCCTGAGCTCGTAGTTTTCAGGATCGTTGTACTTCCATATCTCGCCAGCCTGGACGCGCATGGCTGCGAGTACGGATGGGGCAGGGCCAAAGCCATTCTCGTTGGCGCCGATACGCGCCTTGACCTGAAGGCCGCGCTGACGCTCGATTGCTTCTGGGCCGACGAACGGAACGGTGGAGGGAAGGGCGTTAGCAAGCGGCGTGAAGCGCGAGAAGGCGGACATGCTGGGGCAATTTCCTGGATGCTGTGAAAATTCGGACCGACAATAGGCCCCGCTGCCGCCAAGGCAAGAAACATTATTCCCCGGTTTTCACGATTTACATCCGCACGATTCCGCGGGCTTCGATCGCTTCCATGTTGCCAATCATGAAGTCGGCGCGCAAAACGCGGCGCAGCACGTCGGGCTCGATCGTATTGATGAAGCGGACGCCGATACGTTCGTTGTTGCGATAGGTTTCCGCACAACCGATCCGATAGGCAAGGCCGAGAATGTTAAGGTAGTAGTGCTTTGGCAGGCCCGCGGTGGATGACACGACAAACGTAGCGCCACCCTGCGAGATATCGACGATCTCCGCACTCCGGACGGAGATGCCGGTAAGACAGGGCCGAACCGCAACGATCCGGGCAGGGCGCCTTACGTTGTATTTTTCCCAGCGCGTCTCGTAAACCGCGGATTTCACGGTTGCAAGGTGTGTGGCACGAAGCATCGACATTCCGCGTTTCCCTGAACCAAGGTAATCCCGGTTCTCTTCAATTGAAGCCTCACACGAATGCCTTGCACAATTGTGAACGAGGAAAATACAATTTTAGCGATGCGGCCATTTCCGCCCGCTCGGCCAGCTGGGGCGAACATCTTCTCGCGTCGAGTAGCGAATGGATCGCCGGACCGTAGTTGTCGCGAATTGTCATCGAACTCTTTGTCGATTTGCACGTTTGCCTAATTGTCGGCGGCGCATAGCGCTTCAAAATTGCAAAGCGAGGAAATCACAATGGTTGATGTCAGAGTTCCGTCGAAGTCGTGGGTCGTTGTTTGCGATGGTGCCAAGGCATTGATCCTGCGGAACGCAGGCGATGCGGAATTGATGAACCTCAAGGTTGAAGAAACCCTGAGCCAGCCCAACGAACCGGACCGCGAAATAGGCGCAGACAAACCGGGTCGAACGCACGCGGCCGATGGGCAGAGTGCCAGTGCCGTTGAGCAGACGGACTGGCACGAGCAGGCCGAGGCAGAGTTCCTGAAGCTGGTAGCCGCAAAGATGGAGGTGCTGGTGCGTGAAAAAAACGCGCGTCGCATCATTTTGGTTGCGCCGCCAAAGGCGCTCGGTACGCTGCGAGCCAACCTATCGGCCGATGTTCAGGCTGCAGTTTCGGCTGAGGTGCCGAAGGATTACATTAATCTGCCGGTCGACCAAATAGAGCGGCACCTAGCTTCTTGACGCAACCTCCTACGGCCGCGGCGCACCGCCACCAGGGAAGCGGCGGTTTCGCAGACAAGATGCAAGAGCAATACATCGAGGCTAAGATTCGAAATTCAGCCTTAAGACGTGATGCAGGAATTCCGGGTTGATCAGCATGTTGAAGCTGATCGTCACGAGGTCGCCCTCGCGCTTGACCACCGTCGAGCCGATCTCGTCGTGGATGCCGAGGATTTCGAGGAAGAAGTGGTTCGGGACCTCGAGGCTCGGATTGACCTCCAGTACCGCGCCGGCAAGCGTGATCGTGCGGATCAGGCAGCGGACTTGCGTTCCCGTGCTGAGGTGATGCCCAACGAAGATGATCTTTCCGGGGCGGTCGAGCGAAAACTCCCGGTAAGCCTGCTCGGGCTGCTCTGTGTCGAGGTGCATCTGAAAGGCCATGGTAGCCTCCGCTTGTTGTACGCTTCGAGATTAGCGCAAGATTGCTGACAACTTCTGAATGATCTCCCTACAATCCGAAGCTTATGCCTGTGTGGAGATCAAAATGGCTCGTTATTAGACAGGGATGGGCCTCCGTGGCATCGCTTGACAGTTCGCCGCCGTTCAAGCATATCGAACTTGGCTCGAGGCGCCTGCCGCTCGCGGACGACAAGTCCATGGTGAAGTACTCGATAGGATCAGTCGCAGCCAATTGGTGCATGCTGACTGCAGGCAATGCGAGCACCCTTGTACAGGGCGAAATGGCATGCCTTCCGAAAGGCTGAACTCCGTGACCACCGCATATCCGACAATCGAAGAATTGAAATCGCAAGCCAAGCGCCTCCGCCAGGCCATGGAAGCGCGCGGCACCGCGATCTCTCATAGTGCCGCGCTGGAACTCATTGCCCGGCAGTATGGCGTGCGTGATTGGAACACGCTCTCCGCACTCGCCACCCGGCCGAACGAGGAACCAATCGCCGCCATCTCCGTAGGCTCCCTGGTGCGCGGCCGCTATTTGAACCAGCCGTTCACCGGCAAGGTCCTGGCGCTTGCCGCTCAACCGGGCGGCGGGCTCCACAAGATCACCATCCACTTCGACGAACCGGTGGATGTCGTGACCTTCGAGAGCTTCTCCGCCTTCCGGCAGCGCATCAACGCGCAGGTCGACAGCAATGGCGTATCTCCGCGCAAGACCTCGAACGGCGTCCCACATCTCGTGCTCGAGATTTAAGTGGCCACTTAGTGTGCGCAGTGTTGGCGGCAGTTGATGGAGGATTGGACCATCAACACGCTGCCGCGCTGTCAGGCTATTTGCCGATCGTGATTTCGCCTACGCCTTCAGCAGCCATTCGTGCTCTGGCTGGTTGTGGAACTTCCATACCCGCTTCGGGCCGGCCATGACGTTAAGATAGTAGAGATCATAGCCGTGGACGGTGGCGCACGGGTGGTAACCCTTCGGCACCAGCGTCACGTCGCCATTCTCCACCGCCATCGCCTCATCGAGCGACCGATCATCGGTATAGACGCGTTGGAAGGCGAAGCCCTGCGGCGGGTTCATGCGGTGGTAATAGGTCTCCTCCAGCAGGCTCTCGTTCGGCAGATTGTCCTGATCATGCTTGTGAGAAGGGTAGGAGGATGTATTGCCGTTCGGCGTGATGACCTCGACAACCAGCAGCGAATGAGCGGAGTTGTCGTCCTCGGGCATGATGTTGGTCACGAGGCGAACATTCGAGCCCTTGCCGCGCTGGAATTGCGGGTGCACGCCGGGCGGGATGAGCTTCGCCTTGTAATCGCCGCCGCCAGGCGCCGAGCAGACGGCAAGTTCGAGATCGGTTTCCGCGGTCACCGACCAGCTTGTGCCAGCCGGAACATAGAGCGAGTGCGGCGCACCCTCGAATGGGCTCATGCGCCCGCCGACCGAACCGAAATCCTCTCCAGCGGCGGTCGCCTTGCCTTTGCCGGCCACCCAGACGAGGCAAACTTCACGGTCGCTTGCGGCGCCGGAGACGGTCTCACCCGGCTTCAGCCGATGAATGTCGAAGCCGACATAAGTCCAGCCGGCGGTGTCGGGCGTGACGTGGGTGACGCGACCTCTGTCACCCTTGGGCTTTACGAGAAGGTTCGGCATGAACGTTTGTCCTTCATTCCACATCAATGCGCTTCAACGGGCGTGTTATCCCTTCGGAAATCCTTCGGTTTCCACCGTGTAGCCAGCGGCCGTCATCACCCGCATCAGTTCGGCGTGACCGATCTCCGCCATCTTCTGCGGCGGCGCCTTGCGCGGATCCTGTTCTGCCTCGACGACGAACCATCCCTCATACCCGTAACCGGCGAACCGCTTGACAATGGCGCCGAAATCAAGCGAGCCATCGCCGGGTACCGTGAAGGCGCCGAGCGCTACCGCATCGAGGAATGACTGCTTGCTGCGGTCGAGCCCGTCGACAACGGCTTTGCGGATGTCCTTGACGTGGACGTGGTTGATGCGGGCGTGGTGGTTATCGATGGCGCGCAAGACGTCGCCGCCGGCGAAAGCCAGGTGCCCGGCGTCGAGCAGAAGGGGAATGCCTTCGCCCGAATTGCGCATGAAGGCATCGAGCTCCGGCTCGGTCTCGACGACGGCCGCCATGTGGTGGTGATAGGAAAGCGGCATGCCCTGCTCGGCGCACCATTCGCCAAACTGCGTGACCTTGCGGGCATAAGCCTTCATCTCGTCGTCGGAGAGGCGCGGCTTGGTGGCAAGCGGCTTGGAGCGGTCCCCCTGAATTGAACGGCCAACCTCGCCATAGACGATGCAAGGCGCGTTGACGGCTTTGAACAGCTCGATCATCGGCGCAATGCGCTCCTTGTTGGCGGAAAGGTCCTTGTCGACAAGCGTGCCGGAGAACCAGCCGCCGCAGAGCGTCACGTCGGCGGCGCGCAGGATCGGCAGCATCTCGGCCGGATTGTTCGGAAAGCGGCGGCCCTGTTCCATGCCGGTGAAGCCGGCGCTGCGCGACTGGCGCAGGCATTCTTCCAGGGATACGTCGTCGCTGAGCTCAGGAAGATCGTCGTTCCACCAGGCGATCGGCGACATGCCAAGTTTGGCCTTCATCAATAGTCTCCTCAAAGGCATTGCTGGAAGAGCGGGACCGCTCTTCCGAAAATTAAACCAGCCGGTTAGGCGATACGCTGGTCGGCGCGCGCCTTGACGTAAGCCGCATGCGCCTTGTTGACCTGTTCACGCGGGCTGACTTCAGGGACAGCAACGTCCCACCAATAGCCCCCAGCTTCCGTCGTGATCAGCGGATCGGTGTCGATGACGAAAACCGACGTACGGTCGTTCTTTTTTGCGTCCGCGATCGCCTTCTCGAGCTCGGCGATCGATGCGACTTTCACCGCGACGGCGCCCATACTCTCGGCATGCGCCCGGAAGTCGATCTCGGGCATCACCTCGTAGTGCGCGTCCCTCAGCAGGTTGTTGAAGTTCGCGCCACCGGTCGCCATCTGCAGCCGGTTGATGCAGCCGTAGCCACGGTTGTCGAGCACGACGATGTTGAGCTTCAGGCCGAGCATGACCGACGTCGCGAGCTCGGAATTCAGCATCATGTAGGAGCCGTCGCCGACGAGGACGAAGACTTCCTTCTCGGGCTGCGCCATCTTGGCGCCAAGGCCGCCGGCGATCTCGTAGCCCATGCAGGAGAAGCCGTATTCCATGTGGTAGCTGCCGGGTGCCGTCGCAGGCCAGAGCTTATGCATCTCGCCCGGCAGACCGCCGGCGGCGCAAAGGCCGATTGCCTTTTCGAGGTTGATCGTGCGCGTAACGGCGCCGATCACTTGGGCGTCGGAGGGCAGGGCGGCATTGGTGCTCGCCATCGCCTTGGCGGCCGCCTCCACCCAGACCTTCTTTTCCCGTTCGGCCTTTTCCGCCAGCACGGTCGGTGCTTTCCAGCCGGTAAGCCCGCTCGAGACCGCCTTCAGACCTTCGCGCGCATCGGCCACCAATGTCTGGCCGTCGTGCTTTGCGGCATCGTAGGCGGCAATGTTCACGCCGAGAATTTTCAGCTTCTCGTTCTGAAACAGTGCCCAGGAGCCGGTCGTGAAATCCTGGCAGCGAGTGCCGACAGCGATGATCAGATCTGTTTCCGTTGCAATCGCATTGGCCGCCGATGTCCCTGTGACACCGACCGAGCCAAGCGCCAGCGGGTGCCGCTCGTCGATCGCCGACTTTCCGGCCTGCGTGACCACGACGGGGATCCGGTGTTCCTCCGCAAATGCCGTCAGTTCCTTGGTTGCTTGGGAGTAAAGCACGCCACCGCCCGCGATGATGACCGGCTTTTCGGATTTCTTGATGAGAGCGATAGCGTTCGCCAACTCATCGGCATCCGGGCGCGGACGGCGCATGGTCCAGACGCGCTCCTGGAAGAAGCTTTCGGGATAATCGAAGGCTTCCGCCTGCACGTCCTGACACAGCGACAGCGTAACTGGGCCGCAATCGAGCGGATCAGTCAGCACCTGCATGGCACGCTTCAGCGCCGAGATGATCTGCTCGGGGCGCGTGATGCGATCGAAATAGCGGGAGACCGGGCGGAAAGCGTCGTTGGCTGAAACGGTGCCGTCGCCAAAATCCTCGATCTGCTGCAGCACCGGATCCGGTGCACGGTTGGCAAAGACGTCGCCCGGCAGGAAGAGAACCGGAATGCGGTTGACGTGGGCGACACCGGCGGCCGTCACCATGTTGAGTGCACCGGGGCCGATCGAGGTCGTGCAGGCCATGAAGCGTTGGCGGAAATTCGCCTTGGCATAGGCAATCGCCGCATGGGCCATGCCCTGTTCGTTATGGGCGCGATAGGTCGGCAATTCGCCACGCACTTGGTATAGGGCCTCGCCGATGCCGGCGACGTTGCCGTGCCCGAAGATCGCCCAGACGCCGCCGAAGATCGGCACCTTCTTCCCGTCGACTACTGTCATCTGCTTCTTGAGAAAATGCGCAACGGCCTGCGCCATCGTCAATCGTACAGTCTTGCCCATGGGGCACCTCCCAAATGCTCTAATTAATGTAGGCCGCGGGTTTTCAACCAGGCCTCGGTCAATTGGCGGAAGCGTCCGGCCATATCTGCGATCGCTTCTTCATCATTCAACTTGCCGGAAAGCCAGCCGCGGGCTGCCTCGGCAAAAATCGTGCGGCCGACGGCGAATCCCTTCACGGAAGGAGCTGCCAGCGTCGCCTCGAAGCCTTTCACCAGCTCGTTGGCCGGCGCTTCAAGGCCGAGCAACACGATGCCGCGGCACCAGGGGTCGTTCTTGGCGATCACGGCATCGATTTTCTTCCAGGCGGCCGTCGAAGCTTGAGGCTCGAGCTTCCACCAATCCGGTTTGATGCCGAGCGCATAGAGTTCTTCCAGCGCCGTCGAGATCGTATCATCGGTCAGCGGTCCGTTCTTGCTTGCGATGATTTCGACGAGCAATTCGCGGCCAACCTTGCGGGCGGCTTCAAAGAGCGTCCGCAGCTTTTCCTGCTGCTCGGTCTTCAGGGCTGCCGGATCGTCCGGATGGTAGAAGCACAGGCACTTGATGCAATGATCGAGAGGCCATTCCGCAAGCTGCGAGCCGATGTCCTGGCTGAACTCGAAGCGAAGCGGTTTGGAACCCGGCAATTCCACCGGGCGACCGATCCATGCGAAGTTCTTGGTTGCCGCATCGAAGAAGGCGTCGCGTCCGAAGCGCTCGTCGATCAGCATGCCGTAACCGTTGCGGCCATCCGCGACACGGGCGGCGGCTTCTACCGCAAGGCGCTTGAAGGCGACGATCTTCTTGTAATCTACGCCGAGTTCGTCGCACACGCTGGTGAGCTGCGACCGGTGGTCGATGGCAAGCGCCATGAGAAGCGGAATGTCGCCCTTGCGCGTCGAGGCCCAGTGAATGTGATTGATCGCTTCGTCCTTGCGCAGCGCGCGATGCTTGCTGCCGTGCTTCAGAAAGTAGTCGAGCTCCGCCCAGGTCGGATATTCCGGCGAGCAGAGCAGGCGGGAGACGGCGAAGGCGCCGCAGGCGTTGGCCCAGGTGGCGCAGGTCTTCAGCGGCTCGTTCTTCAGCCAGCCGCGCAGCAGGCCTGACATGAAGGCGTCGCCGGCGCCGAGCACGTTGAACACCTCGATGGGGAAGCCTTCGCCGACGATGCCGTCTTCCAGATTGTCGCTGATCGGACCGTCATAGACGATGCAACCCATCGCACCGCGCTTGAGAACGATCGTTGCCGGCGACAGGCGGCGAATTTCCTTGAGTGCGCCAAGGACGTCGTCGGCGCCTGACGCAATCAGGATTTCCTCTTCCGTTCCGACAATCAGGTCGCAGTCTGGAAGCGTTTCCTTCATCTTGGAGGAGACACGGTCCGACTTCACATAGCGCTCAAAGCCCTCGGCATGGCCTGCGAGGCCCCAGAGATTCGGCCGATAATCGATGTCGAAGATTACCTTTCGGCCATTGGCCTTGGCGATGCGGATGGCCTTGCGCTGTGCGGCTTCCGTGTTCGGCCGGGAAAAATGCGTGCCCGACACCAGCACGGCGCGCGACGACTTGATGAAGCTATCGTCGATATCACCTTCATCGAGCGCCATGTCGGCACAGTCCGCGCGATAGAAGATCATCGGCGATACGCCTTCGGCTTCGACGGCGAGGAGCACCAGCGCCGTCAGGCGCTCCTTGTCGGTCTTGATGCCTTTCGTCTCGACCCCTTCGCGCGCAGATTGCTCAATGATGAACCGGCCCATCTGCTCGTCGCCGACGCGGGTGATCAGGCCCGACTTGAGCCCGAGACGGGCTGTCCCGATGGCGATGTTCGCAGGGCAACCGCCGACAGACTTGGCAAAAGAACCGATATCCTCAAGGCGCGAGCCGATCTGTTGCCCATAGAGGTCGACCGAGGAACGCCCGATCGTGATCACGTCAAGCGACGGTTCTGGCTGCGAGCCCGGGTTCGGTTGTGCCATGATGTCCTCCCGCTAGATTTTTGGCTACGGCTTGACGCCTGCTGATTGCGAGCAATGAAACATCGGTTCCGTATTTTTGTCAATTCGGAATGTTTGTTCCATTTTTCATTTAGTCGATTTTGCGTGGGCTCGCTTGCGCCGCCGCTCGGCGATCGCCACCGGAATTGCCATTGTCAGGGCCATCGAAGCAGAAAGCGAGCGGAAGCCGGCAAAGTCTGCCTCCGCCACCTCGAACCAGCAGGTGGCGCGGGCGGCGAGGGGCGAAAAGGCCGAATCGGTGATGGCAACGACAGGCACGCCACGATCCGCCAACGCTTCCGCCTGGCTGAGGCTGTCGGCGGCATAGGGAGAGAAGCTCGCTGCGATTGCTGCATCCTTCCCCGTCGCGAACTGCACCATTTCCGGATCGACGCCATTTGGTGATGCGACGATCTGGTGCCGAATGTTCAGCTTCGAGAAGGCGTAGGTCATATGCGCCGTCAGCGGATAGGAGCGTCGTTTGGCGATCAGGTAAATCGTCTCGGCAGCCGCGAGGATATCGACTGCCTTGGTAAAGGTATCCGTCTGGACGGTAGCCGCCAGCCTGTTGACCGATTGGCTCGCAGCCGAAATGAAACCGGAAAGCAGGTTGGCGTCCTCGTCCTCGCCGCTTGCCTGCTCCAGCGTCACCAGTCGCTCTTCATATGTCAGCGTTCGGTCACGCAGGCGTTCGCGAAAGATGCTCTGCAGGTCCGAAAAGCCCTCGTAGCCAAGATGATGGGCCAGACGCACCAGGGTCGACGGTTGCACGTCGGATGCCGCAGCGATGCTTGCCGTCGTGCCGAAGGCGATTTCGTCCGGGTTGCCGAGTGCGAAAGCTGCGACCTGCGCAAGCCGCTTCGGCATGTTTGCTTTCCGTTCGATGATGATGCTGCGCAGGCTCTCGAAGTCGCGAGGAACCCTGGCGGGCGTTTTGCTGTCACTGTCCATCCACGCTGTCCATTGAACGAAATAAACATTCCATATTTATGAGCATAGATGATTTTCATTCGGGAGCCCAATTGTTTTTATTCTATTGAAATCCAAGTGTTTTGAACAGTTTTTGGAGCCGGGGCGGCAAAAGTGCGCGAGAAAGGCCGCTTGTCAAAATGATCTAAATATTCCAAAAATCCGCCCGACATCTGGAGGAGATACAATGAAAGCACTGGGAATCGGCCTGATCGGCACTGGCTATATGGGCAAGTGCCACGCACTCGCATGGAATGCGGTCAAGACCGTATTCGGCGACGTCGAACGCCCGCGCCTGGTCCATCTGGCCGAAGCCAATGCCGAGCTTGCCGAGAAGCGCGCCTCCGAGTTCGGCTTCGAAAAGGCAACCGCCGATTGGCGCAGGCTGATCGCCGATCCCGAAGTTGATGTCGTTTCCGTCACCACGCCGAACCAGTTCCACGCCGAGATGGCGATTGCCGCGCTCGAAGCGGGGAAGCACGTCTGGTGCGAAAAGCCGATGGCACCGGCTTATGCCGATGCCGAACGCATGCTGAAGACGGCAAAGGCCTCGGGCAAGATCGCCGTTCTCGGCTACAATTATATCCAGAACCCCGTCATGCGGCATATCAAGGCACTGATCGAGGAGGGGGCGATCGGTGCGGTCAATCACATCCGCGTCGAGATGGACGAGGACTTCATGGCCGATCCCGATGTCTTCTTCTATTGGAAGAGCGAGCTTTCCGCCGGCTACGGCGCGCTTGATGATTTCGCCGTGCACCCGCTGTCGCTGCTCTGGTATCTGTTCGGTCACGTTGAGGCTGTCAGCACCGACATGGTAAAGCCCTACGCCAGCCGGCCGTTGAAGGAAGGCGGTCGCCGCGATGTCGAGAATCACGATGCGGCCAATGTCCTGATGCGACTTGGCGGTGGGATCTCTGCGGTGCTGATGGCAAACCGCGCCGCTTGGGGGCGGAAAGGGCGAATCGCGCTGCAGATCTTCGGCTCGAATGGCGCCATTACTTACGATCAAGAGCGCATGAACGAATTCGAACTCTATCAGGCCGAAGGGCGCGGCTCGGAGCAGGGCTTCCGCAAGATACTCGCCGGCCCGGCGCATCTGCCCTACGATCGCTTCATCCCGGCGCCTGGCCACGGGCTCGGCTTCAACGATCTGAAAATCATCGAATGCCGCGAACTGATCCGCGCAATTTCCGGTGAGCCGTCGTCGATCGTGACATTCGAAGACGGTCTTAGGATAGAGAAGTCCGTTCACGCCATGGCACAGTCATTCCACGAGCGCCGCTGGATCGAGATCGATTGAGGTCTGTCCGCTTCCGGTTGACGGCGCTGGAGGCAGGGGATACCCCTTTTCTGGAACGCGCGGCTGCATGCTGGGAGTGAAAACGTGACGGACAGACTGGTGATCATCGGCGCGGGGCAGGCGGGCTTTGCATTGGCCGCGAAACTGCGTGCGCTCAAGGATATGCGCCCAATCACCATCATCGGTGCGGAAGACGCGCTGCCCTACCAGCGGCCGCCACTCACGAAGAAGTACCTGCTTGGCGAGATGACCTTCGATCGACTGCTGTTCCGGCCGGAACACTGGTACCCCGACAACAATGTCGAGATCAGGCTTTCCACCTGGGCGGAGCAGATCGTGCGTGACAAGAAGCAGGTCCTGCTACAGGACGGTTCAGCGCTCGACTACGGCACGCTGGCGTTGACGACCGGCTCCACGCCGCGCGCACTGCCTGCGTCGATCGGCGGGGATCTCGAGGGCGTTTATGTGGCGCGTGACAAACGTGACGCTGATCTGCTTGCTGATGAAATGCGGCCCGGTCGCCGAGTCCTCATTATTGGTGGTGGCTATATCGGACTTGAGGCAGCTGCTGTCGCCCGTCACCGCGGTCTCGAGGTTACCGTGATCGAGATGGCTGACCGAATCCTGCAGCGCGTCGCTGCCAGGGAGACGGCCGACATCATGCGGGTGATTCATGAGACACATGACGTTGTCATCCGGGAGAAGACCGGGCTCAAGCATCTTGTCGGCCATGAAGGCAGGGTTGTCGCTGCCGAACTCTCCGACGGGTCCACGATCGAGGTCGATTTCGTCATTGTCGGCATCGGCGTCGTCCCTAACGATCAACTCGCCAAGGAGGCGGGTCTCGAGGTCGCCAACGGAATCATAGTGGATGAATTCGTCCGCACGTCCGATCCGTCGATTTTTGCCGCGGGTGACTGTGCGGCCCTGCCGTGGCAAGGCGGACGCATCCGTCTCGAATCGGTGCAGAACGCCGTCGACCAGGCAGAAGCCGTCGCCGCCATCATCGCCGGCGGCAACGAAGCATACGATCCCAAGCCTTGGTTCTGGTCGGATCAGTATGACGTGAAGCTGCAGATCGCCGGCTTCAACATGGGCTATGACGATACAGTCCTGCGTCCAGGCTCGCGCGACGGCGCCCACTCGATCTGGTATTTCAAGAATGGGGCGTTCATCGCCGTGGATGCCATCAATGACGCCAGGGCCTACGTCAGCGGCAAGAAGATGCTGGAATCCGGGATCAATCCCGACAGGGCGATCATTGCGGACGCATCTACCGATCTCAAGCAACTGCTGAGCTGAGGCCGGCGGCCTCGGCATCAGGTGAAAAAGCCGAAAAAGCGCTTGCGTCACCTGTCGAATGACTCTATCAGGCTCCCACCGGAGAGGTGGCCGAGTGGTCGAAGGCGCTCCCCTGCTAAGGGAGTATACGTCAAAAGCGTATCGAGGGTTCGAATCCCTTCCTCTCCGCCACCATGATCATCGCACAAACTGTTTCGACGAATGACCGCTCTTCGAGTGCGTCGTCTTTCGGCGCGCTGTCCACGACCTCCGCGTTTGGCGTCCCGAATCTCGCGTCAGCAGAATCGAACCGAGAATCATCCTTCGTCAACAAAGCTGATTCCGCTGCGATTGCACATGAGGCCGAGGTCAGGCGCCAACACGCTGTCTCCCTCATCTCCTATAAAAGACGCGAATCCGGCAGGAAACTGGTTCCAGTGTGGCACAATCCACAGCCGCACACCCCAGCTCAGCGGCGGCAAACTCCCGCAAAATCAGGGGTTTCTTAATAAAGTATAAAGAAACGAGAGGGGTGGGTGCCGCATTTGTGACCTTTCAGCAACAGCGTATGCGGAAGGCTGTCGCAAACACCCCAAACGGGCAAGTTGGTGATTGCGTGACAGTCCCGGTCTTGTATTTTCAACCTCGGAAGCAAGGGCGGTTGATCGTCCGACTTCTTGAAACATGGGGATGGGGCAGGGAACGCTGCTCTAACGGCGAAAAACCCAGACCCGATCGAAACTTTGAATTGGAGGTCAATATGAACATCAAGAGCCTTCTTCTCGGCTCCGCTGCTGCTCTCGCAGTAGTTTCCGGTGCTCAGGCTGCTGACGCTATTGTTGCTGCTGAGCCGGAACCGGTTGAATACGTTCGCGTCTGCGACGCTTACGGCACTGGCTACTTCTACATCCCGGGCACGGAAACCTGCCTGAAGATCGAAGGTTACATCCGTTTCCAGGTTGACGTTGGTCAAGATCAGTCTGATCACGGTGGCCCTAACCCGGGCACGTCTGACTGGGACGCGTTCACCCGTGGCCAGGTTCAGTTCACGGCCAAGAGCGACACCGAGTATGGTCCGCTCACCGGCGTGATCGTTCTGCAGCACAATGCTGATGCGGCGAACTCCGCTTTCCAGAACTCGGTCCTGGACTCGGCTTACATCGACATCGCTGGCTTCCGCGCTGGTCTGTTCTACAGCTGGTGGGATGACGGTCTCTCGGGCGAAACCGACGTTCTCGCAAGCCATGAAACGCTGCACAACTCCATCCGTTATCAGTACGAGTCTGGCGACTTCTATGCCGGTATCTCGGTTGACGAACTGGAAGATGCGATTCATGGTAGCGTCCCCCTTCCGGGTCCGGACGGCGTCCTTGGCACTACTGACGACACGGTCGGCGGTCTCGGCGAGCACCCGAACAACGTTGGTATTGCTCTCGGCCTCGGTGGCAAGGCTGGCGCCTTCACCTACCAGGTTATCGGTGGCTATGATACCGACACCGAAGACGGTGCGATCCGCGCCATGGGTACGGTTGCAATCGGTCCGGGTACGCTCGGCCTCGCAGCGGTTTGGGCATCTGGCCTGAACGCTTACTACGATACCTCTGAGTGGGCGATTGCAGCTGAGTACGCCATCCAGGCGACCGACAAGCTGAAGATCACTCCCGGTGCTGAATGGTTCGGCAACTACGGTCTGAACGATACGGCAGACGACTTCTCCAGCGACGACGCTTGGAAGGTTGGTCTGACGGTTGATTACCAGATCACCGACAACTTCTACGCCAAGGCTTCGGTTCAGTACATCGATGGCGACAACATCGACGACGAGACGACTGGCTACTTCCGTCTGCAGCGTGCATTCTAATCTGGTCTGACTTCGGTCAATCAGGAGAGCCCGGCTTTCGAGCCGGGCTTTTTGTTGTGGGGCCACTGCAAGGGTGAGTGGCTTGGAGAGCGCTCACGCCTCCGCTATGAACCGCCTGATTCGCTGGAGCAGTGGCTGCATATGCAGCAGCGGTGCGTGTCCCTGGCCAGGTGCCTCCAGAAACACGATTGCTGGACACCGAGCGCTCATCTCCGCAAGCGTCTTGTCGGAGACGAGATCGGAGTTGTCGCCCTTGACGACCATGAGAGGCATCGTCGCGAGCCTGTCGTAATAGTGCCAGAGATCAGGTAGCGGCTGATCGAAGTCGATCATCTGTAATTGAGCGGCAATGGCCGGATCGAAGTCCGCGATCGGCTTCCCGTCGAGTTCCCGATAGATCGCACCAGCCATCTCCTGCCAGTCGCGCTCCCCAAGGGCGGTGAAGTAGGGGCCATGGTAGGCCTTGAGAAATGCGACTGCTTCCGGCCAGTTGCGCGGCGGCGCAGCCGAGTTGAGATAGTCGCGGATGCGCTTGAGGCCGGCGGCTTCGATCTTCGGTCCGATGTCGTTGAGAATGACGGCGGCGATCAGATCCGGCCCCATCTCGGCCAGCAGATGAAGGATTAGCCCGCCCCGCGAGGTGCCGATGAAGATGGCGCGCTCAACGGCAAAGTGCTGGCAGGCGGAAATGACATCCCGCGTCTCGACGCCGAGATTGTAGTTCGCCTTGTTGGCATCCCAATCGGACAGGCCGCGCCCGCGATAGTCGAGCGTGATGACGCGTCTCGGCATCGCTCGATCGGTCGACAGGAGCAGCGCCAGTTGGTGAAAGTCACGCGAGTTCCGCGTCAATCCCGGCAGACAGACGATCGGTAGCCGGTCAGTGATGTCAGGACCACCGTAGTCTCGCGCATGGAGCGTGAGTCCGTCATCGCTCTGGTAGGTTGTCGCTTGGAAACCATCGTCTCTTGCTTCATCCACGCTTGGTCGTCCCCCGTTGCATGGGAACAAATTAGCGAGGCCAGCAATGTTCGCCAATGGTGATCAGGAGGAGCGGCCGTAGGTCAGGTCACGAACGATGTCGCTCGGCTGACCCAACCGGGCCTTGTAGACTTCGTAATTCTCAATCACCCGCTGAACATAGTTGCGCGTCTCGGGAAAGGGGATGCGCTCAATCCAGTCGACGATGGCGTCGATCGATTGGCCGCGCGGGTCGCCATAGCGGCCGATCCATTCGGGCACCCGCTTGGGACCGGCATTATAGGCAATGAAGGTCATGATGTAGGAGCCGCCAAAGGCGTCGATCTGTTCGCCGAGATAATGCGCCCCAAGGGTCGCGTTATAGCCGGCGTCGGCGGTCAGTCGCTCCTTCGAATAGGCGATGTTGTGACGCTTGGCGACGGCCTTTGCCGTGCCCGGCAATATCTGCAGCAATCCGCGAGCATCGGCTGCCGAAACGGCCGCGGGATTGAAGGCACTCTCTTGCCGGGCAATCGCGTAGGCGAGGGCCTTCCCGGAGCCGGAGATGTTGGCGTTCGTCGGAATGACGCCGAGTGGGAAGGCCAGCGCCGCGACATCCACGCCGTGGGAGTAAGCAATCTTCCCGATCTGCAGCGACAGATGGTGGTCGCCGGACCGTTCGGCCTGCGCGCTCAGAACCGCAAGTTCTCCAGGGCTTTGCAGTTGCTCGGCGAGCGCGAGGTAGAGGCTATTGGCCCGCCAGCCATGCCCGGCCGCGTCGAGACGGGCGATGGCCTGCACGGCCTCACGCGCCAGATAGCGCTGGCGATCCGCAGCAGTCGGAGACGGGTACGCCACGTTCAGTGTCTTGCTGCCGAGCTTGTCGCCGGCGAGCTGCCCATAGAAGGTGGTCGGATAGCTTGCGGCCTTGGCGTAAAATTCCGAGGCCTTGCCAGGCCCACCCGCCTCGGCGGATCGACCCATCCAGTACCAGGCGCGCGATACGGATATCGGCCCATTGGAGAAATCGAGGATCTTCCGGAAATGGGCCTGTGCCGCCGCAGGATCCTGCAGCCCGCGCAGCGCGTACCAGCCTGCGTGGAATTCGGCCTCGACGATGTCGGTCGGCGTCGTCGCAGCGTAATTGGCAACGATTCCGTAGGCCGCCTTGAATTCCCCTTGATCGACGAGGCCGCGGCTCACGATCCGCTGCTCGTTCCACCACTCGCCGGCATTGACCAGTTCATCCCGATTGCGTGGGGCCTGCCGCAGCAGCTTGGCGGCTTCCGTATACTTGTCCTGTTTTCGCAGATGCTCGATGCGCGCAAAGAGGTAACCGGCATCGCCTTTCCACTGGCCATCGACCGCGGCAAGAAGCGCACCGGCGTTGGGTGCCTTGCTCATCACAGCGGCCCATGCCTTGTAGAGGGATTGGGCCTGAGCCATGTCGCCAAAGCGCTTGGCCTGCTCAGTGCGATTGCGGTACATCAGGTAGTCCATTCGCGCCTTGTGATCGGCCGAGGTCAGCAAGCCGGAGAACTCAGCCAAAATCTTGTCTTCGGTCGGTTTGTCCAGCATCTCGCCGCGCCAGATCTTGCGAATGGTCTTCGCCGCCTGGCTCTGTTTACCCGTCGCGACAAGCGCACGCGAAAGGATCATCGCGCCCGGCGTGGTCTCCGGCGCGGTCTGGCCGAAGGCCGCCAAGACAGTGGTCGGGTTAGGGTTTTCATCGTAAAGAGCCCGCTCCGAATAAGCCCGCAGCTTTGCGAGCCCGGGCCATCCCTGCAATTCCTGCGCCGCAGCCGTGATCTCTGTCGAGGGAATGCCCTTCTGCCCCGAGACCGCAATCGCCCAGGTCAGGATATGCCGGTCAAGCGTCCCACGTCCAATGCCGTCGCGAATGGAAAGCGCTTGCAGGGGATTGTTGTCCGAAAGCGCGTCCAGGCCGGATTTCAAATCACTGTTAACGGGTGCAATTGCCTGGCCGCGCGGAATTGAGCCGGTAACGATCGATTCCGGTATTGTCGTCTGGGGGACGAAACCAATCGGCTTCACGTCCGGAACGGGCGCGCCCTCATTCGGAAGCGACGACGCGGCGCTGCTCCACGCGGCGACTGTAAAGCCGAGGGCGGACACGATCAGGACTGCTCTCTTCATGGGACACTCACAACGAAAACACGCCCGACCATTTGGCGGGAGCCATCTTAACGAAAGCTTACTAACGTCAGTAAACTTCGTTCACATTTGCTATCGGAATTTGCCCTAAACCGATCCATGCGTGCTTGTCGCGGCGATTTCACCGCACTATGGTGCCCCACCAATATTCAAGGAATGCGGCCGAAGCGTGGATTTGGCCATGAGGAGTTCTGCATGTTCCAGGGATCCATTCCCGCTCTCGTCACTCCCTTCACCGATGCCGGCCAAGTGGATGAAACTTCGTTCGCGAACCACGTCGACTGGCAGATCAAGGAAGGCAGCAGCGGTCTCGTTCCGGTTGGGACGACCGGCGAATCTCCGACGCTGTCGCATGCCGAGCATAAGCGGGTCGTGGAACTCTGCATTGAAGCCGCAGCCAAGCGCGTGCCTGTCATGGCCGGCGCCGGCTCGAACAACACGCGTGAAGCAATCGAACTTGCTCAGCACGCCGAGAGGGCCGGGGCAGATGCGGTCCTCGTGGTCACGCCCTATTACAACAAGCCCACCCAGAAGGGGCTGGTCGCGCATTTCTCCGCGATCGCCGAGGCAGTGAAGCTGCCGATTTACATCTACAACATCCCGGGTCGCTCCGTTATCGACATGACGCCGGAGACGATGGGCGCGCTTGCCAAAGCGCACTCGAATATCGTCGGCGTCAAGGATGCGACGGGCAAGATCGAGCGCGTGTCCGAGCAGCGTCTTACCTGCGGCAAGGAATTCAAGCAGTTGTCGGGTGAAGATGCCACGGCACTCGGGTTTAATGCCCACGGTGGCGTCGGGTGCATCTCGGTGACCGCCAACGTGGCGCCGCGCCTTTGCGCCGAGTTCCAGGCTGCGACGCTTGCAGGTGACTATGCGAAGGCGCTGGAATATCAGGACCGCTTGATGCCGCTACACAAGGCCATCTTCATGGAGCCCGGCCTCTGCGGAGCGAAGTATGGCTTGTCGGAGCTTGGGCGGATGAGCCGCAACGTGCGTTCGCCGCTGATTTCGACACTGGAACCTGCGACGGAAGCGGCGATTGACGCAGCCATGCGCCATGCCGGTCTGCTGAACTGAGGCAAGCCATTCGGCCCGCCTTCACAGGCGGTCGATGTTCCCCTACATAGGGGAGAAGAGAGAAGGGCGCGGTCGTCGCGCCCCTAAGCATTTGGAATGTGTCATGGCCCCCAAAGGCAGCGAGCGCGTGGTCAAGAAGATCGTGGCGGAAAACCGCAAGGCGCGCTTCAACTACGAGATCATCGATACCTACGAAGCTGGGCTCGTGCTCAAGGGCACCGAGGTCAAGTCGTTGCGCGAGGGCAAGGCCAATATCGCAGAATCCTATGCCTCGGATGAGGATGGTGAGATCTGGCTGATCAATTCCTATCTGCCGGAATATCTGCAGGCGAACCGTTTCAATCATGAGCCGCGCCGCCGCCGCAAGCTCCTGCTTTCCGGCCGCGAGATCAACCGTCTGCGAGCGGGGATCAATCGCGAAGGTATGACCCTGATACCGCTGAAGATCTATTTCAACGATCGCGGCCGCGCCAAAATGGAACTGGCGCTCGCCAAGGGCAAGAAGCTGCACGACAAGCGCGAATCCGAGAAGGAACGCGATTGGAACCGGCAGAAGAGCCGTCTTCTCAAGGATAACGGCTAGTCAAAGGCATAGCCGGCGGTGAATTGCTGGCTTCAAGCTTCCAGATCGGTTGGCGTTGCCGTTTCGGTTGGCCGCGGTGGTCGCTCTGAAGGATCACGCCCGATTTCGCTCTTCAGCGATAGAAGGTCGATGAAGTGATCTGCCTGGCGACGCAGATCGTCGGCAATCATTGGAGGTTGTGTTGCCATCGTTGAGATGACCGAGACCTTTCGGCCCCGCCGCTGCAGCGCCTCGACGAGCGTCGTGAAATCTCCGTCGCCGGAGAAGATGACGAGATGATCGACGGTTTCCGACTGCTCCATGGCATCGATCGCAAGCTCGATATCCATGTTGCCCTTGATCTTGCGGCGACCCATCGAATCCGTGAATTCCTTTGCCGGCTTCGTCACAACCTTGTAGCCGTTGTAATCCAGCCAGTCGATCAGCGGGCGAATGGAGGAGTATTCCTGGTCCTCGATGAGGGCCGTATAGTAGTAGGCGCGCAGGAGATAGCCACGTTTCTGGAACGCCTTCAACAGCTTGCGGTAGTCGATATCGAAACCCAAACTTTTGGACGCAGCGTAGAGATTGGCGCCATCGATAAAAAGAGCAATTTTTTCGCGTGGATCAAACATCCCGTACCAATCCAATGTGAGCAATCGTCGTGCTTCCGTCAAAAACCCAACAAAACAATGAGTTATGAGGTCGCCTGGAACAAATCGTACTTTATGAACTTTTCATATAAGAAAGATTTAGGGCACGATTCGTGATATTCCAAGCAACTTCTGGTCGAAATCCGCTTTAGTTCCAAAATTCGTCAGATTCGCCCGCAGAGGCGTCGTGCAATGAAAACTTGAATTTGCCCGGTTTTAATTGTATCGGGCGTGTTAATCCCGAGATCACGACGTAAAGGACAGGCAATGGCCCGTGTCACCGTAGAAGACTGCATTGATAAAGTTGAGAACCGCTTCGAGCTGGTTCTGCTTGCCAGCCACCGTGCCCGGCTGATTTCCCAGGGCGCCTCGATCACGATCGATCGCGACAACGACAAGAACCCGGTCGTGGCGTTGCGCGAGATCGCGGACGAGATGCTGTCGCCGGACGATCTCAAGGAAGACCTGATCCACTCGCTGCAGAAGCATGTCGAAATCGACGAGCCCGAGCCCGATCCGGCGAGCCTCATCGCAGCCGGCGGCGTCGCTGCGGCCGACAGCGAAGAGCAGGAAGACCTGCCGGAAACGATCACCTTCGACCAGATGTCGGAAGAGGAGCTTTTGGCTGGCATCGAAGGCCTGGTGCCACCGGAAAAGAGCGACGATTACTAATCGTCAACCTTGCACGATTATAGCTTCGGCATATTATCGCATATCATGTGCGCCAATCCGTGATTGGCGCGCTTTTCGTTTGTAATGGAGTGGTTTCGGGATGATGCGGCAGTACGAGCTCGTGGAGCGGGTTCAGAAATATAAGCCCGACGCCAACGAAGCCCTGCTGAACAAAGCCTATGTCTATGCAATGCAAAAGCATGGGCAACAGAAGCGTGCCAGCGGCGATCCCTACATCTCGCATCCGCTGGAAGTCGCCGCCATTCTGACGGACATGCATCTCGATGAGTCGACGATCGCCGTCGCGCTGCTTCACGACACCATTGAGGATACGACAGCCACCCGCGCCGAAATCGATGAGCTCTTTGGCGAGGATATTGGTCGGCTGGTCGAAGGGCTGACGAAGATCAAGAAGCTCGACCTCGTCACCAAGAAGGCGAAACAGGCAGAAAACCTGCGCAAGCTGCTGCTTGCCATCTCCGACGACGTACGCGTGCTGCTCGTCAAGCTGGCAGATCGCCTGCACAACATGCGCACCCTCGACCACATGTCGCCGGAAAAGCGCGCGCGCATTTCCGAGGAGACGATGGACATCTATGCGCCGCTGGCCGGGCGCATGGGTATGCAGGACATGCGCGAGGAGCTGGAAGACCTTTCCTTCCGCCACATCAATCCCGAAGCCTATGAGACCGTAACCAGGCGGCTCGAGGAGCTTTCCAAGCGCAACGAGGGTCTGGTCAAGAAGATCGAGACCGAATTGGGCGATCTGCTGGTTACGAACGGGCTGACGGGCGCCATCGTCAAGGGACGCCAGAAAAAGCCTTACTCCGTGTTCCGCAAGATGCAGTCGAAGTCGCTGTCCTTCGAACAGCTCTCTGACGTCTACGGTTTCCGTATCATCGTTGAAGATATCTCGGCCTGCTATAGGGCTCTCGGCATCGTCCACACCCGCTGGCGCGTCGTTCCCGGGCGCTTCAAGGACTATATCTCGACGCCGAAGCAGAACGACTACCGTTCGCTGCACACGACGATCGTCGGCCCATCCAGGCAGCGTATCGAGCTGCAGATCCGCACCAAGCGCATGCACGAGATCGCGGAATTCGGTATTGCCGCCCATACGCTCTACAAGGACGGGGCTTCGACGTCCGACAACGATATCCTCTCGCGCGAGTCCAACGCCTACTCATGGCTGCGGCACACGATCGAGGCGCTGGCGGAAGGGGACAGTCCTGAAGAATTCCTGGAGCACACGAAGCTTGAGTTGTTCCAGGATCAGGTCTTCTGCTTCACGCCGAAGGGCAAGCTGATCGCGCTGCCACGGGGTGCGACGCCGATCGACTTTGCCTATGCCGTTCACACCAATATCGGCGACACGACCGTGGGCGCCAAGATCAACGGGCGCATCATGCCTCTCGTAACACGACTGGCGAATGGCGACGAGGTCGAGATCATTCGCTCCGGCGTGCAGGTGCCGCCTGCTGCCTGGGAAGAGATCGTGGTAACGGGCAAGGCGCGTGCGGCGATCCGCCGGGCCACCCGACTTGCAATCCGCAAACAATATGCCGGTCTCGGCCATCGCATCCTGGAGCGCACCTTCGAGCGAGCCGGCAAGATCTTCTCCCGTGAAGCGATGAAGCCCGCGCTCCATCGCCTTGGCCAGAAGGATGTGGAAGACGCCATCGCTGCGGTCGGTCGCGGTGAAATGTCGTCGCTCGACGTATTGCGCGCCGTCTATCCGGATCATCTCGAAGAACGCGTGACGGCCAAGCCGAGCGGTGACGACGGTTGGTTCAACGTTCGCAGCGCCTCCGGCATGATCTTCAAGATCCCGGGCAAGCCGAAGTCCGGCATCGATGGTGCAGATCTCAGTGCTCTGGAAATGGACACGGTGCCGATCCGCGGCATTTCGAGCAATGTTGATGTGCAGTTTGCGCCGACGGGCGCCGTACCCGGTGACCGCATCGTCGGGATCATGAATACGACGGAAAAAGGCAACGGCATTACGATCTATCCGATCCAGTCACCGACGCTGCAACGTTTCGACGATCAGCCGGACCGCTGGATTGATGTTCGCTGGGATCTCGACGAGGCCAACAAGTCGCGTTTCATGGCGCGCATCATGGTCAATGCGTTGAATGAGCCCGGTACGTTGGCAAAGCTTGCCCAGACCGTTGCCGGCGTCGACGTCAATATTCGGGTGTTCAATACGGTGCGCGTCGCAACCGACTTCACCGAAATGACGCTCGACGTCGAAGTGTGGGACCTTCGGCAGTTGAACCAGCTGCTTGCCCAGCTGAAGGACCTCGAATGCGTCGCGACGGTTCGCCGGCTTTACGAGTAAGTCGGCAACCGCCACTTGGCATTTGCACATTTTGTGATCGCTTCATGACGGAAAACGCACTGATATAAGGCTAGGTATGCGTCAATTGCATGGCTGTGCCCTTGTTAGAGCGTTGGTAATTGCTGCTGCGAGCGCCTATCTTCCAGTCATCAGGAAACGAACAGAAGATGAGGCAAAGAAATGTTTAAACCGATCAAGAAGATTGCCCGCGCATTGCGCGCTCCGACCGCTGAAGAACGCGAAATGGACTATCTGAACGGCTCGTTTGACCGTATCGATCTTGAATATCGTCAGCGTCAGGTTGACCGCGGTATGTTTCGCACCCGTTAATATCGGTTCTATACTTGAAGAATGAAAGGGGCGTATTGCATATCGCGCCCCTGGTGAGTGCTCAGTCTGCAGTGATCAAATAATGACTGAGATAGTTTGACGCTCTTGTAACGCTGGTGCGAGTTGCACTACATACGCGCCATGCTGTTCAGACGTCGAAAACCTGCCGGATTTCGTGAAAAGATGCGCGAGTTGTTGTGGCCTCGCAAGGGATTCTTGCGGCCGCTCCGCTATCTCACGATGCGTGTTCTGCGCTTGACGGCGTCGCCGCACGCCGTCGCCATGGGCGTAGCCGCAGGGATCTTCGTGTCCTGGACGCCCTTTATCGGCGTTCATTTTATCATGGCCTTCGTACTCAGCTATCTATTCGCGGGCAATATGGTCGCCGCTGCTCTTGGCTGTGCGGCCTTCGGCAATCCGCTGACTTATCCGTTCATCTGGGGCGCGACCTGGGAGATCGGTCACCTGCTGCTTGCGCGTCAGGATACGATGCAAGGGCATTCGATCGACCTTGGGGCGCTGTTTCATGAGCTGCATTTCAGCGAACTCTGGCAACCGGTGCTCGAACCGATGCTTGTCGGCTCCATCCCGCCGGCGCTCTTGACCTCCGTCATCGTTTATTTCGGAACCTTTTATGCCGTGAAGGGCTTTCAGACGCGCCGCCGCGAACGCCTTATGACGCGTGCCCGCGTGCGGCTGTCCAATCCAGTGCAGGAAACCGTATGATCATCGGTATCGGCAGCGATCTCATTGATATCAGGCGAGTCGAGAAATCCCTCGAACGCTTCGGCGAGCGCTTCACCAATCGCTGCTTCACCGAGATTGAGCGGGCAAAGTCCGATCGGCGCGCCAATCGCGCCGCCTCCTATGCCAAGCGTTTCGCCGCCAAGGAAGCCTGCTCCAAGGCTCTCGGGACGGGCATGGCGCAAGGTGTGTTCTGGAAGGATCTCGGCGTTGTGAACCTGCCGAGCGGCAAGCCGACGATGCGGCTGACGGGCGGCGCGGCCGATGTGCTGAAGTCGCTGCTGCCGGCTGGCCACAAGGCTGCCATTCATTTGACGATAACGGATGATTATCCCTTGGCGCAAGCGTTCGTCATCATTGAGGCCCTGCCGGAAGATGTCTGAGCAGCGACGTAGAGTCGCTTTTAATGTTGGCGCCATTGCCGCAATCGGTCGAAGCCGCTAGAGAGAAGCAAACAAGAGTTGCGCCCTGGCGGTGCATTGAAGGAACAAGACTGCGTGTCCGAAAAAGTCGAAACCAAGCCGAACGCCCTATGGGAAAACATCAAGGTCATCGCCCAGGCGCTGATTTTGGCGATGGTTATCCGAACGGTGCTTTTTCAGCCGTTCACCATTCCGTCCGGCTCCATGATGCCGACACTGCTTGTCGGTGACTACATCTTCGTCAACAAGTTTGCCTACGGCTATTCGAGGTTCTCGCTACCGTTCTCGCCGAACCTCTTCAGCGGTCGCATTTTCGAGAGCGAGCCGAAGCGCGGCGACATCGTTGTCTTCCGGTTCCCGCCGAACCCCGACGTCGATTACATCAAGCGGCTGGTTGGTCTTCCCGGTGATCGCATTCAGGTCAAGGAAGGCGTCCTCTACGTGAACGGCACGGCGGTTCCGAGGGTGCCGAATGGCACGTTCAATTCCGACTACGCGCAGGATCCGGGCCAGGATGTGCCGGTGTATCGCGAGACGCTGGATAACGGCGTCAGCTTTGACACGCTGGATCAGTCCCCGGTTTCGCGTGGCGACAACACCCGCGAGTTTATCGTTCCGGAAGGCCATTACTTCATGATGGGCGATAATCGCGATAATTCGCTCGACAGCCGCTTCGACGTTGGCTTTGTGCCTGCGGAAAATCTGGTCGGTCGCGCCAGCGTCATCTTCTTCTCGCTCGGCAACGACACCTCGTTCCGCGAGATCTGGAAGTGGCCGACGAACATGCGGTGGGATCGTCTGTTCAAGGGCGTTGAATGAGCAAGTCACAGACGCTTTCGGCGGCGGATCGAACACGGCTTGAAGCCCTGATCGGTCACGAGTTCGCCGAAAAGGAGCGGCTGGATCGGGCACTGACGCATGCAAGTGCCCGCACGCAGAAGGGCGGCAACTACGAGAGGCTGGAGTTCCTCGGTGACCGAGTCCTCGGCCTCTGCGTTGCCGAACTGCTCTTCCGGACGTTCGGTACGGCGACCGAGGGCGAACTTTCGGTGCGCCTCAATCAGCTCGTCAGTGCCGACACCTGTGCTGAGGTCGCTGATGAACTCGGCCTGCATCTCTTCATCCGGACTGGCGCCGACGTCAAGAAGCTGACCGGCAAGCGTATGATGAACGTGCGAGCCGACGTCGTCGAAAGCCTTATTGCGGCGATCTACCTCGATGGCGGCCTGGAGGTCGCCCGGCGTTTCATCCTGAAGTTCTGGGAAAAGCGGGCAGCGCGCGCCGACGGCGCGCGGCGCGACGCGAAGACCGAATTGCAGGAGTGGTCGCACGCCAAATTCGGCATCACGCCGATCTACCGGGTTGAAGAACGCACCGGACCGGATCATGATCCGCGTTTCACGGTGACTGTTGAGGTCACAGGTGTTAAGCCCGAAACGGGCATCGAACGCTCAAAGCGGGCCGCGGAACAGGTCGCAGCCACGCGAATGCTGGAACGCGAAGGCATTTGGCAGAAGTCCTCTGCCGGAAACTGACGGGACAAATGACGGAAGAACACGATATGGCGGACGACGCCCCTGAAACTGCGGGTGCCACACGGTCAGGCTTTGTCGCGTTGATTGGAGCGACCAACGCCGGCAAGTCCACGCTGGTCAATCGCCTCGTCGGCGCCAAGGTTTCGATTGTCAGCCATAAGGTGCAGACGACGCGTGCCATCGTGCGCGGCATCGCGATCCACAACAATGCGCAGGTCGTGTTCATGGATACGCCCGGCATTTTCAAGCCGCGTCGGCGGCTCGACCGCGCGATGGTGACATCAGCCTGGGGCGGCGCAAAGGATGCTGACCTGATCATGCTGCTGATCGACAGCGAACGTGGTCTGCGCGGCGATGCGGAAGCCATTCTTGAGGGCCTCAAGGAGGTACATCAGCCAAAGATTCTCGTCTTGAACAAGATCGATCGGGTCAAACGCGAAGATCTGCTGGCGCTTGCGGCGGCGGCCAACCAGAAGATCGACTTCACCCATACCTTCATGATCTCGGCCGAGAACGGCTCCGGCTGTGACGACGTCATGGACTATCTGGCAAAGACGCTGCCCGAAGGCCCCTGGTACTATCCCGAAGACCAGATCTCCGACCTTCCGATGCGCCAGCTGGCTGCGGAGATCACCCGCGAGAAGCTGTTCCTGCGTCTGCATCAGGAGCTTCCATATTCGTCGCATGTCGAGACGGAAAAGTGGGAAGAACGCAAGGACGGCTCGGTTCGAATCGAGCAGGTAATCTACGTCGAACGGGATAGCCAGAAGAAGATCGCGCTCGGCAAGGGTGGCGAAACGATCAAGGCGATTTCGTCGGCGTCCCGACGAGAGCTCTCCGAAATCCTCGAGCAGCCGGTTCATCTCTTCCTGTTCGTGAAGGTTCGTGAAAATTGGGGCGATGACCCCGAGCGCTTCCGCGAAATGGGTCTGGATTTTCCGACGTAAGTTGACGGCTTCTACCGCGTTGTTTCTGCGTTAAAAATTCCCGCGCGGGTGGAACAACCCTTGCCATTTGCGTGTTCTCGTAGGAAGCGCTGCCAATTCCGGCAGCGTCCTTCATTCGAGCACAAGGGCCTGCATGCCGACCGCGCGTCCCACCCACTCGTTCAAAACGCCCTGCGAGCACTGTCCGCTGCGTGCCAACCGGGTCTTCCGGGAGTTCACCGCCGATGAACTCGACTTCGTTTCGAAATTCAAGAGAGGCGAGCTGGCCGCGGATGCTGGTGCCACGATCATAGTCGAGGGTGCGCACAGCGCTCACCTGTTCACCGTCCTTTCCGGCTGGGGTTTTCGTTACAAGACGCTGGAGGACGGACGCCGGCAAATCCTGAACTACGTGATGCCGGGTGATCTGATCGGTCTTCAGGGAACGATTATGGGGGAGATGCAGCACTCCGTCGAGGCATTGTCGCCTGTATCGCTTTGCGTTTTCGAGCGCGACAAGCTGATGACCCTCTACAACAAGCATTCGTCCCTGGCCTTCGACATCACCTGGATTGCCGCCCAGGAAGAACGTATCCTTGACGAACACCTATTGAGCATTGGTCGCCGGACAGCGCTCGAGCGCGCCGCCTATCTCATCGCTTTCCTGTTCGAGCGCGGTAGGCAGCTGAAGCTCTTCAACGGCCACGCATCGATTCCAATCACGCAGCAACACGTTGCGGATACATTGGGACTTTCGATCGTGCATACAAACAAGACATTGAAAAAGCTCGCCAATCGCAACCTCATCCGCTGGCAGGAGCGTGCCTGCGAGGTGCTTGATGGGGAGGGGCTCAAGGCTGCTGCCGGTTGGGAGGGGCTTGGAGAGAGGGGCCGTCCGTTCATATAATAGCTGTAAGCGACATGTCTTATTTAAATGCCTTCTGAGCGGCACGCCCGTAAGGTCACCCTGCCATCTTTCTTCCTGCCCTGCTTTTTATCGACCCGAAACGAAAAAGCGGCTATGCAAGCTAAGCGGTATATAGTCGTCGCCAATGAGCCATGGGGCGTCAGAGGTTGAAATCCGGGAAATGCAGGTGCCGAGCATCTTAGTTGATACTCAGCGAGGGGCGTATTGGGTATGAAGGCAAACCGTGTTCTTGTCCTCGAGGACAGTTTGATCATCGCGATGGAGGCGGAGGATATTCTCCGCCAGGTGGGCGTGGAAACGATTGGAATCGTCAGCAGCCTTGAACAGGCGATGGAGGCGACCAAGACCGCGACCTTCGATTTCGCGCTGCTGGACGTCAATCTTGGCGAAGTCATGAGCTTCGACTTTGCCCGTCATCTGGCGAACAGCAACATCCCCTTTGGGTTTGTGAGCGGTTATTCCGATACAAAGGACTTCCCCGAAGACCTTCGGAACGTGCCGCTGCTCGTCAAGCCGTTTGGAGAATCGGCGATGCGCGACTTCCTCCAGAAACTGTTCCCAGCCAGCGCCTGAATGCCTTTTTATGACAGGGCAACGGTCTTGCGTTAGGATCGAATCGTAAGTTTAGGGTTCGCTTCCGATGCAGTGGCATGACCGGGCAATCATCTTGGGCGTCAAGCGCCATGGCGAGACCAGCGTCATCGCCGAGGTGATGACGCGCGAGCGCGGACGCCATCTTGGCATGGTCCGCTCTGGTCGGTCTCGTGCCATGCAACCGGTTCTTCAACCCGGCAACGAGGTCGAGGTTACGTGGCGTGCGCGCCTAGACGAGCACCTTGGCGAATTCCGTATAGAGCCATTGACGTTACGGGCCGCGCGGCTGATGGAAACGGCGACTGCCGTCTATGGCGTGCAGGCGATGGGCGCACTGCTGCGCTTGCTGCCGGAGCGCGATCCGCATCCGCATCTCTTCGAAGCGCTCGAAGTCATCCTCGACAATCTCCACAATCCGGCGGATGCCGGTGAGCTCTTCGTCCGTTTCGAGCTTGCCGTTCTGAACGACCTCGGCTTTGGTCTCGATTTGACCGAGTGCGCCGCGACGGGCAGTCGTTCCGACCTTGCTTATGTGTCGCCGAAGTCGGGCAGGGCGGTCAGCCGGACTGCCGGTGCTCCCTGGGCGGACAAGATGTTGCTCCTGCCACCATTCCTGAACAGTGAGGAAAACCGCGCGGCTGATATCGACGGCCTCAGCGCCGCGTTCCGCCTGACGGCATTCTTTCTCCATCGCCATGTCTATGAGCCGCGCGGCGTGGAATCGGCAGCTGCGCGCGAGGGCTTCGTACAGGCAGCTCTGAAAGCACTCAAGGCGGCCGCACCGCAGGACGAATTGTCCGCCTGACCGACCGTTTTTCATTGGCGAAAAACATCATTCGGATCAGGCGCTTTACGTGTCTCACCCATCTTCCTATTTCGATCGCATGCAGCCCAGCGATTGGAGGAATGCGATGCTGACCAAACCGGATGCGATGACGACGATAAATCTCTGGAACGATTATGAAATACCCCGGTTGGGTATGGGCTGCTGGGCAATCGGCGGTCCCTTCTATGCCGGCGACACGCCGCTCGGCTGGGGCGAGGTCGATGACGACAAGTCCGTCGCCGCCATTCATCGCGCGATCGAACTCGGCATCCGTTTCTTCGATACGGCTTCGAACTATGGGGCCGGGCATTCAGAGGAAGTTCTCGGGCGTGCGATCGGTAGTCGCAGCGACATTGTCATCGCGACCAAGTTCGGCTTTGCCACCGATCCGGAGACGAAGCAGGCAACCGGCGCCTTCGCCGATGCTGTCTTCATTCGCCGCTCGGCCGAGACGTCGCTGCGCAGGTTGAAACGGGATCGCCTCGATCTGCTTCAATTTCATCTGAACGACTTTCCGCTCGAGCAGTCGGACGAGGTCTTCGAAACCCTTGAGACGCTGCGTGACGAGGGGAAGATCGACGCCTTCGGGTGGAGCACGGATTATCCCGATCGTGCCGCGCGACACTCGGAACGCCTGGGTTTTGTTGCCGTCCAGCACACGATGAACGTCTTCGAGCCGGTGCCTGACATGATCTCGGTGATCGAACGGCATGGGCTGATTTCGATCAACCGCGGGCCGCTCGCGATGGGCTTGCTCAGCGGAAAATTCCGCGCCGACACGAAAATCGGTGACAAGGATGTTCGCGGCGCGAGCCTTGACTGGATGGTCTACTTCAAGGACGGCCGGATCGCGCCGGAATTTGCAGCGCGATTGGAAGCGGTTCGCGAGTTGCTGAAGTCCGATGGTCGAACTCTCACACAAGGCGCCCTGGCGTGGCTGTGGGCGCGTTCGCCCCGAACCCTGCCGATCCCGGGCTTTCGCACCGTTGCCCAGGTTGAAGAAAACGCCGGCGCGCTGGCCAAAGGCCCGTTATCGCCGGCTATCACGGATGAAATCGATGAGGCACTCGCGCAGCTTCGCGCCTAGCCGCGGTTGCGGACCTTGAAGGCCCAGCCTTCGGGCCTCTCCTCGATGACTTTGGCTGTATCGCCGACCGCAATCCGACCGGTCCCGCGAGGCGTGACATTCCAGCCGAAGAGCGGACCGGGTACACGCCGGTCCGCAGACATCCGAATGCGCCCCATGGCGGGCATCGGACTAGGAACGTCGCGCGATCCGGTCGATTGGTCCTGGGTGGTCATGATGCAACGTGCGCAAGGTTTGACGAGATCGAAACGAATGCCGCCGATCTCAATCGCAGCCCACCGCTCTTCCTGCCAACCTTCCTCGGTATCAAGGATGATATTGGGCCGGAACCGCTCCATGCCCACTTGCCCTTCGCCGTGCGCCTCGAGATCGGCATTCAGTGCCCGCAGGGAGCCTGTCGTGGTGACAAGGATCTGGTAGCCATCGGCGAATGTGACCGGTGTGCCTTCGCCGGCCCATTCCGCACTGGCGGAACGCTTGGCATCCTGATCGAAGAACACCAGTCTCACCTCTCGCCCGAGCCAGGCCGAAAGTTCAGCATTCACAGCATCATCGGCAACCGCCGCATTGACGATGGACTTCCAGATCGAGACGTCCATCCGTTTTGAGGCCGTTCGAATCTGCGCGTCAATCTTCTTGTCGCCCATGGTGAGATGGAGGCCCGACGGTCCCGCCTGCACGGCGATGCGAGCGAGATCGGGCAACTCCCGCTGGGTGATGAAGTGTCCGTCCCGATCGGTGATCATGGCGCGCCGGTCGCCCGGCAACCCGAATGCATCGATCTCCGAGGACTGCAGCGCGATACCCCGAGCACTTTTGAGCGGATAGATGAAAAGGCCTGTAATACGCATCAAGTGCTCCTAGATTTCGTCCATGAAAGCCGCAAGGAAGTCGCGCAGGCGCTGGTCGCGTGTGGCCGCGAGCGCCCGCCCGGCCTTCGTCTGAAAGCCGTCCGCGAGTTTGAACAATTTTGTCTGGAAGTGGTCAATGACATAGCGCTTGTCGTCAAGCTCGCGGTTGCTGCCTGCCGGATCGAACGGATCGTAGAGCGCGGAGGACATTCGGCCGCCAATGTAGAAGCAGCGTCCCGCGCCGACCATGCCGATCGCATCCAGGCGATCGGCATCCTGCAAGATCCTTGCCTCCAGGGTCTCGGGCGTAACATTGGCGGAAAAGCTATGCGCGACAATCGCATGCGCAACGGCGGTGATGTCGTCACTGGCCCAGCCAAGCTTCGCGAGAACGGCCGAGGCCTTCGCTGCTGCCAAAGCGGACGCCTTTGAGCGCATGGGGGAGTTCTTCTCCACGGCGACGCAATCGTGCAGGAGGACGGAAGCCGCAAGGATCCTGGCATCGCCACCCTCGACAGCCTGAATGCGCATGGCGTTCTTGAAAACGCGCAAGACATGCGCCACGTCATGCGAGCCGTCATCGCCTTCCGACGAATGCGGTACGAGCGCGGCGGCAAGCTTTTCAAATGGAGCGAAGGCCTTCGCCTGGAACATGGGATCACCGCGTGGGAAGAGGGTGTCCTTCCATAAACGCAGGAACCACGAGTCGCAACGAAGAGCGTACTAGCTGGCGCGGGCGCTCGGGTGCGCCTGCGGCCAAGCCAACAGGTAAGGTACGTCCACGGCCGGCCGTGGCGGACTGATATGGTAGCCCTGGATTTCATCGCAGGCTTCGCGCTGGAGCATGGCCAACTGCTCGGCCGTTTCGACGCCTTCCACGGTCACGCGCATGCCGAGCGCATCGCCGAGAAGGATGATGGCACGCATGATCGCAAAGGCTTCTTTGTCTTCAACGATACCGTTGACGAACGACTTGTCGATCTTGATCTTGTCGAAGGGGAACCGTCGGAGATAGCTCAGCGACGAATAGCCGGTGCCGAAGTCGTCCATGCCGATCCGGATGCCGCTCTGCTTGAGCGCGTGCAGTACAGGCAGGGCCTCATCGAGGTTTTCCATCAGCACGCTTTCGGTGATCTCGATTTCTAAACGGTTAGCTGGCAGCCCCGCTTCGGCCAGCGACGCGGCGACATCGCTCGGCAAATCACTGTTCGTAAACTGGATCGCCGATACGTTGACCGCAACCTTGATATCTTCTGGCCAATCCATGGCATCGCGACAGGCGCGGCGTATGACCCAGCGTCCGATATCGACCACGAGGCCAACCTCCTCGGCAAGGGGAATGAACTCCATGGGCGGCACCCGTCCGCGCGTCGGGTGGTTCCATCGCAGAAGCGCCTCGAAACCGCAGATCTTCTGTTGGCCGAGGTCATAGAGCGGTTGATAGTGAAGCTCGAACTCCTCGCCTTCGATCGCCTTGCGCAAATCCGCTTCCAGTGTATGCCGTGCTTCGATCTGCGCTTCCATTTCGGCCGTGAAGAAGCGCTCGCCCTTTCCACCGCTGCTCTTGGCATGCGACAGTGCGACGCCGGCGTATTTCAGCAGGGTGTCCGTTTCAATTCCGTCCTGCGGACTGATTGCGATCCCCATCGACACGCTGAGTTCAACGGCCTTGTCTCCACGAAAGAACGGCTCCGAGAGTTCGCGGCGAATCTGGTCGGCCAGAGCCGTGACGTTCCATGGCTGCTGCCGTCCGGATTGAAGAATCGCGAATTCGTCCGAGCCGAGGCGCGCCAGCACATTACCGCCTGCCGACATGCGGATGCGCTCAGCCACCTGCCGCAGGATCTTGTCACCGGCCGAAACGCCGAGGGTGTTATTGATCGATTTGAAGCGGTCAAGATTAAGGTGCACAAGGGCAATCTGCTCGTCCGGCTTACAGGCGGCCAGCGCGGCGTCGATGCGCTCCCTGAGGCTGATGCGGTTCGGCAGTCCGGTCAGCGGGTCGTGATGAGCGAGATAAGCTATGCGCTCGGCCGCCTTTCGGTCTTCGGTAACGTCCGCATGAATGGAAATGTTGCTGCCATCGGGGAGGACGGTGATGACGCTCTGGATGGTGCGCCCGTCTTCCATGATCCATTCGCGGTGGCGGATGTGTCCACCTTCGGTGGCGGCGCGCAGACGCGAGACCTTTTTCTCGATCCGCTCGGTGCCGCGGATCATCGAGATGAGTGTTTTCAGCGAGGCGCCGGGAGAGGCAGCTTCGACGCTGAAGCCGAAAACTTGTCGGAAGCGCGTGTTGCAGACGATCAATCGCTGCTCAGCGTCGAAGACACTCAGACCTTGCGGCAGGTTGTCGAGAACGATCCCGAACAGGCGTTGCTGTTCCGCGAGATCTTCTTTCGTGGCAACGAGGCTGCCTTTAAGCGTGGTGTTTTCTTCGCTCAGCAGGTGAGAATGGTCTTCCGCGGCGCGCTTCTTTCCTGCCTGCAGTCGATATGTCTCGACGACAAGATTCATCAGGCGCTCAGCGTTGGCAGAGCGATCCTCATTGAGGGCGGTCGTGCACTGTTGCCGGAAAAGGGCTTCAGCGTCCATTTTCGGCAATCTTTGTTTCGGGAGCGAGGGGAGGGTGAGCGGAGCCCTGTGAGCGTGCTGCCAGCCTGCAGTTTCGACGCGGCGCGCCAGACATGAAAAGACCTTTTGAAACAATCCAAAATTATCGTCTAGGCAATCTCAAATTCGACCGGCCCCTATGCTGACGTGGCGAAGATAATCCATCGGTCGCATTAAAATTCTATTGCAACGCAAACGAATATATTGCTGGCATTATATTTGACTGCTGGTCACGAACTGCCTGGAAATGTGGGCATTTGAGCCCAGACCGCGCGCGGCTGATGCGCTGAAATCACACTTTATCAATCATGGTTAATGGCGTGTTAACAGCTTATTGACGCAGTGCGCAAATCAGTTTAACGACCGTTCAGTCTTAGATTTTTCCATTTCGTATTGCGTACAAACATCACCGAAACAGCGGTGAATGGAGGTTTGTATGAGCCAAGTTTCATCGGTTAGTGATACATCTTATGCGTATCTCGCGACCCTGTCGCGATTGGACACAAATGGCGACGGCGTGCTGAGCCGTGGCGAGCGGGCGGCTGATGACAAGCCGGGCATTCTGAAGCAGTTGGGCTCAGAAGGGAGCAATGCTCAGGACTTTGCACCAAAGCTCTCGGATGGCGTGCTTGCCTTCATGATGGCTGCAAGTGAGACGGGTAGCCGTAATTTCTATCCGCAGTCCCAGCAGAACGCCTCTTACGATCTGTATGAGAGCACATACGGTCAGTATGATCTCGACACTGTCGCCTGATCACGTGGTGCGCTGAATTTGCGAAGCCGGCCTCAGAGCCGGCTTTTTCGTTGCCGCCGTTTTGGGAACTGCTTCGTACCTCGCACGTTGGGAAACGACGATGCAAAGGAAGCTCCAATGAAAACAATCCTCTCGTTCGCGGCTCTGACGCTCTTGGCCGTTTCCTCCGCTGCGATGGCTCAGGACAAGCAAACGGCCACGGCGGACTTTATCGGGCGTGACGGAAAGGCAAGCGGTCGGGCCACGCTAACGGCGGCGGCAACTGGGGGCGTATTGATCGACGCCGAAGTGGCTGGGCTGCCTGCCAACAAATGGGTCGCATTCCATGTCCACGAGACCGGCAGTTGCGATGCAGCCGGCCATCACGAGTCAGCCGGAAAGCACTTCAATCCGACCAATGCCGAGCACGGCCTGCTGTCCGCAATGGGACCCCATGCCGGCGACATGCCCAACCAGTATGTTGATCAGGATGGCGTTCTGCGAGCGCAGGTGTTTGACGGCATGGTCACACTCGACGGCAAGACTGATGGCGTCCGCGGCCGAGCGCTGATCGTTCATGCCAATTCTGATGACTATCGCAGCCAACCTGCAGGCGATGCGGGTGAGCGCCTTGCCTGCGGCGTCATCAAGTAGGCAGTCTTTCCGGTCAGTGATAGTAGTATCGCTCCGCATACCACTCGCTTGATGCAACCGGCCTATCCGTCGCGACCCATTGCCCGACGCGACTTGTTTCGAGCAGGTCGGCCGTCGCGTGATCTTCCAGCCCGACGAATATGATATTCGTGTTTTCACGCAGTCTGGGATCGGTGCCGAAACCCCTGCGGCTGTCATCGGCCGAGTAGAGCAGCCGCATCCTGACATAGAAGAACTCGGCCTGGTAATCTGCAGCGCCTTTTTCGCTGAAGGTATGCGCAACGTCGATAACAGACTTCTGAGGCCCGCGATAAGCAGTGATTGCCTCATTCAGGCCGAATGTTGCCCCGTACAGCGCAATCGAACGTATCGGAACCGAGCTGGTGGCGCCGGTGGTCAAATCTATCTGTTGGCCGAGGAAGCGGACTTTGACACCATCCAGATCGCCGCGAAAGAAGTAGGAAAATCGATCACGTGTGAGATAGATCGCTTGCCACCGGAACCACGCATATTCGTCGCGCGCGCTTGTCAGGCTCCTGAGTGTAGCCAAGCATCGCACAAACGTATCGCGATAGTTCTGCAGCGACATCGATCAACCTCCTCGAGGGATAACCGGTATCGACTCAAAACGTTCCAGCGTCGGCTCGTCCAAAGCCAGTGTGAAAGGTGCGTTTCCATCCGCGTCCGCGCCACGGCCGATGGTTCGAACCGCATCGACCAGCCGCCCTCCGCGGCCGAGCAGGTCATCGCCGATCTGGATCAGCCGCGCATTCGGCGTGGCAAAAGGCGATGCAGTGCGCAGCCGGCGAACGAGCGCCGCATCCTCCTGCTCCGGCGACACGGAAAGGGCGGTAATCAAGGCCGCCGCCGGCGACCGGGAGACGCCCATCCAACAGTGGATCAAGAGTGGCGCAGCGCGATCCCACTCGCGGGCAAAACCGATGATCTCCCGCGCATGCGTTTCATCCGGCGCGACAAGGTTACCGGTTCCCTTGAACGCGATGTCGTTCATATGGAGGAGAAGATGCCGGTGCGCCTGAATCACGGCAGGCCGGTGGAAAGCCTGTTCCTTCGCCATCAGGCTGATCATCTCACGGGCGCCATGCCGGACTGCCATTTCGGCGATCCGGGCAAGCGGAGCGACAATGATGACAGTCATGCTTTGCTGCTCCGCATGGCCTCAATTGTCTCGAAGCGCTCGCAAAACAGGCGCTGCGCCTCGACTGCCGGCAGTGGCGTCATCAGCAACATGTCTTTTGTGATTCCGCGCGGCTGGCCGAAGAATTTCTTTGCCTCAATGGACGTAAACCCGGCAAGCTGAGTTGCCTCGAAATACGCAGCGATGGTGTCAGCCTTCTTGATCTTCTCCTTGAGTTCGCGCGTAGGGTGGGGCGGCAGGCCAAACCGAAGGTGGACGGCCGCTTCCAACCGCTTTTCGACGGCCTTGTATCCGCCGCCGACGACCGACTTGAACGGCGAGATCATGTCGCCGATGACATACTCCGGCGCATCATGCAGTAGCGCCATCAGGCGCTGATCGGCTGTCGCCTCGTTGAGGTGGCGGAAAATATCCTCCACGACAAGGCAATGCTGGGCGACGGAGAAGGCGTGATCTCCCGAGGTCTGCCCGTTCCAGCGGGCAACGCGCGCAAGCCCATGCGCAATATCGCTCACCTCGACGTCGAGAGGAGAGGGGTCGAGCAGATCAAGCCGGCGGCCCGAGAGCATGCGCTGCCACGCGCGCGGCGCCCTTGTCGTCACGCGCTGGCCTCGTCCGCCGCCGACGGGAACGTCAGCCCTGTCCAGGCGGGTAGTTCGAGAATGACGGCCGTCTCGCCTGCCAATAGAGGCGTCGCTGTCGCAATGGCCTCACCGGCACGGTCGATGCGAACGATCGCGAGGCCGCCTTTTCCGACGACCGATCCGAGCGTGCCGACCGGTTTGCCCCCGGCGGTGATCTCCGTCCCGGAGGGCGGCAGCGCCGTCTCGGCTTTCACGGTGACGACACGGCGGCGCGCCGTGCCGCGATGCTGCATGCGCGAGACGACCTCCTGGCCGACATAGCAGCCCTTCTTGAAGGAGAGGCCGCCGTTAAAGTCCATCAGGACATCGTGCGGGAAGGCATCCTGCAGCGCATAGTCCTGCCCGGATACGGCAACGCCGCTCGCGATGCGCAATGCGTCATAGATTTCGCGGTCATTGGCACCGTGCTGCCCCGCCTGGCGGACGAGCGCCACGCCAGCTTTGGCAAAGCGGCTATCGGCTGGACCCGTATTTGCGCCGTCCCAAGAAACCGTGACGCCCTCGCCGGCAGGCGAAAGGTCGACGGCGGCTCTGAGCTTGTACATCCCCAGTCGCTTAAGCAGCGCATCCCGCTGATCATCGTCCGTATCGATGATGAACCCATCGCCGTCCTGCCAGATCATGAAATCGAACAGGATTTTGCCCTGCGGCGTCAACAGCGCGCCCGGCCGTGCTTCATCCGCTGCGAGCGCGGCAAGATCGGTCGTGATCAGGTTCTGCAGAAAGGATTGGGCCTCCGGACCGCTCACCCGTATAAGCGAGCGGTTCTTCAGAAATACGGCTGGCATGGCGCACCTGTCGCGTTCGTTATCGCTCAGAAGTATGTCTTCGGTGAGGGGATCGCAAGCCTCAGTCGCCGGCGGTGAAGTACTTCCATTTGCCGCCGGGGGTGATGCCCAATCGATAGAAATTATAACCGCCGAACTCCTGCATGTCGGACAGGTCGCCGGCCGTAACGATGCGCAGCAATTCCACTCGCTCGGGGGGAGTCAGAGCCTTCAGGTCCTTCTCGGCGAAATAGGGCCAGACAAACATTTCGTCCGGTGTGCCCTGGCCGACATGAACGAAGCCGGTGGAAATGACATCAAGCAGGATCGCCAGGATCTCATCGCCCTCCGGATCGCCCGAAAGATCCTTGAGCGCGCTGATGGGGTCGTCCGTCGGCTCTCCGACCGTCACCTGTGTCTGAGTGGCGCCGGTGCCGAGCAGGGGGCGCAGCCGCTCGAGATCGCCCGAAGCGGCAGCCTCGACGATCTGCTCCCGCATCTTTCGAACGGGCTCGGGGACCTTGCTGATATCGTAGATGACTTCGACTGGCTTCGAGCTGTCCTCGGCGCCGGGCGTCTTGTCGTTGCTTTGGCCGGCCTGCGAATTGACCAGCGGGTCGGGCATCGGAACGCCGGGTGAGGTTGGGGAGGGGGCTGGCTTGTCGCCGCCTTGGCCAGGAGCGCTTTGTTCAACCTGTCCTGGGGTCTTCTGCAGCTCTGAGAGTGCCAGGGCCGAAGTCCCGGTCAGAAAGCTACTGGCGCTAAGGCCGATTGCAAGCAAAAGCGGCGCGATCGCGGGCCGCGAAGCATTGTCCCTAGCGGAATGCATCAAACTCTCTGTGATCGTTATTGCAGGGTGCGGTTCGGAGAAAACTCGCCGGCAAGCATGCGCTCGCGCAAGGAATCCAGAAGCGCTTCGGCACTATTCTCGCCATGGAGGCGAATAGTTTCCCGTAGCGCGTGGATGATTGCTGTATCGGCGATGATCTCGGGTTCAATTCCGTCTGCCATGCCATCAGCCCAGGCTTCGTTATGGTACTCCAAAGCCGCCTGAGTCTTCTCATGAACGATCATGTCGTCGATGTCATTGAGGCTTGGTTCCATTGTCATTTCCTCAAACTGCATGCCTTACTGCCTAGTTAACGACCTTATCAGCCTTTTCCCAAAACGACACGGCCGCCAGTGAAAAGAGGTTAATTAACCGTTAATTTCCGAACCTTGATGTTATTTCTGTGGCGAGTGTTGCACCTTCGGCACGGTATCGCTCTTCTGCCACGATGGCTGCCTGCGTGCAATCCGTGTAAACAGACGCGAAAGCGCGGTATCCGCGATTGAAAGCCGCGGTCAGCTGTTCCTTGCGCTGCGGCTCGTCCTTGGCTTCTGAATCAAGCAGTTGCTGCATGCGCCCTCGCCACTCGCTACTGTTTTCCGCCTTGCACAAAGTCCTCAGGTAGTGAACCGAGCCCAACACTTCGGCAAGCCGCGATAGCTTTTCGTCGTATGGCACGGTGACCGCTTTTGGCGCACTCTGCTCTGGCAACACTGGCGGCGTTGTACCCTGTGCCCATACAGGGGCGGGTAGGGCGGCGCTTGCGCACAATGCAAGAAACAGGAACGCGCGTCGAACGGGAATCATGTTGACAGTTGATACCCTGACAGTGACGGGAACAAGGCGCTTGCTTGAGTTTCCACCTGCTTATTCGCTGCCGGACGCCAGGCGCTCGGCACATTCAAGCACGCTTTGAGGCACGGGTAACCGGCGGATCTCCTCAACGGTGAACCAGCCGATATCGGCGGCGTCGTCGGCCGCAAGGCCGATAGCCGTCTCGCCGGCCTCGACCCGAAATACGGAAAGAAAGAAGTGGTTGACGACCGCGCCGTCAGGGGCGTGCGTCTTCAAATCGTATGTCGCGAAGAGGTGAGGGCTGCGAGCTTTTATGCCGGTCTCCTCCTCCAACTCGCGCAACGCTGTTTCCTCCGGCGTTTCGCCCGGTTCGGCCCGTCCTCCCGGAAACGCATAGATGTCGGCCGCCGGCGGATTGCGCCGAAGCACGAGGAGGAACCGGTTGCCGCGCTGGAGGATGGCTGAGGAGGCCGCCTTCGGAATGGAACTCATGGGGTTGCCGCGTTGGTCTCTGTTGGGATGTGCTTGGCGCCGCCATCGTTCCGCCGGATATTGAACGCGGCGATTCGATGGAGCCCTCGTGACTTATATCATTTATGCTGCAGCCGCTGTTTTCGAGATTGCCGGCTGCTTCACCTTCTGGGCCTGGCTGAGAATGGCAAAGCCCGTCTGGTGGCTGGCGCCTGGTATGGTGTCCCTCGCGCTATTTGCATGGCTCCTCATTTTCGTGCCGAGTGAGGCCGCCGGCCGCACCTTCGCTGCCTATGGCGGCATCTATATCGTGGCTTCTCTGATTTGGCTGTGGATCGTCGAGAACCGTGTGCCCGACCGCTGGGACATTGGTGGCGCGCTCGTCTGCCTTTGCGGCTCGGCAATCATCCTACTCGCACCGCGCGGCTGAGGCGGCTAGCCTTGACCGTCGCCGGACGGAGTGCAAAGACATCCGAATGTGTGGACGTTATGCCCTGACAATATCCCCGGAGGAGTTGAAGGAAGTTCTGGGGATCATGGATCTCGAGGACTTTCCCGCGCGTTACAACATTGCGCCGACCCAGCCCATCCTCGTCGTCGTTTCGGATGAAACGCGGGAGAAAGGCAGCAACCTCCCGGAGCGGCGCGCGGTGCTCGTACGATGGGGCTTTACGCCGGGATGGGTGAAGGGTCCCAAGCAATTTCCGCTGTTGATCAACGCCCGCGCCGAAACGGCGATCGGCAAGGCGTCGTTTCGTGCGGCGATGCGCCATCGGCGCGTGCTCGTGCCAGCCTCCGGCTTCTATGAATGGCATCGCCCCGGCAGGGAGAGGGGCGAGAAGTCCCAGCCCTATTGGATCAGGCCGCGCCGCGGCGGCATTGTGGCGTTCGCCGGCCTGATGGAAACATGGTCGTCCGCAGACGGTTCGGAAGTCGACACCGGCGCGATCCTGACGACCGCGGCAAATGCCGCCATCGCTCGGATCCATGACCGCATGCCCGTCGTCATCAAGCCGGAAGACTTTTCGCGCTGGCTGGATTGCAAGACACAGGAGCCACGGGACGTCGCCGGCTTGATGAAGCCGGTCGAAGAAGATTTCTTCGAGGCGATCCCCGTCTCCGACAAGGTCAACAAAGTGACCAATATGGGGTCCGACCTCCAGGATAAGGTGGCTGTTGATAAGCTGCCGTCGCCGCCTGAAAAGAAAAAGCCGGATGACGGCCAGCTCAGCTTCTTCTAAGCTGATAATCCCACCGCATAATTCTTCCGGAAAATCACATGATCTCCATTTCTGCCGCGCTTTCCGGCTTCTTCCTTGGTGCGTCGCTCATTATCGCCATTGGTGCACAGAATGCGTTCATTCTGCGCCAAGGCCTGCTGCGCTCACACGTCTTCATCCTGTGCCTGATCTGCGCCGTATCGGATGCAGTGCTGATCGCAGCCGGCGTTGCCGGGCTGGGAACGCTTGTTGCCCAGTCGCCGACTCTCATCTCGGCTGTGACGCTAGGTGGGGCAATTTTTCTCGGTTCGTATGCCGTTCTGGCATTCCGTCGCGCTCTCCATCCCGGCGCGATGCAGGCGGGTTCTCCGCAGACACTGGGTCTGAAGGCTGCAGTCGCGTCTTGCCTAGCCTTTACCTTTCTGAACCCGCACGTCTATCTGGACATGGTCGTTCTGATTGGCAGTCTGTCCGCGCCCTATAGCGGTGCAGACCGCATCGCCTACGGTGTCGGTGCCGCGACGGCGTCGTTCATCTGGTTTTTCGGCCTAGGCTACGGCGCTCGCCTGTTGCAGCCGGTTTTTGCAAAACCCGCAGCCTGGCGGGTTCTCGATGTCATCATCGGCATTGTCATGGGGCTGCTGGCGATCAGTCTGCTGGTCCGCTTCTTCCACCCGGCCTAGGCTTCCGGCATGCCGGCGAGCGCCAACCCTGTGAGGATCGGTTCGATCCGGTTAGGGTTCTTGGCGGCTTGGCCGGCGCGGATGCGGGCGACTGTGACGCCGGGCGAGAATGCAAGCAGACCCGCAAGGTGCCGCCGCGCTTCGTCCATGCGTCCGAGTTTTGCATTGGCCGCAATCATCATCCAGAAGCACGGACCGTAATAGGCATTCGCCGCCATGGATTTGCGCCCCCAGGCCAGAGCCTCTTCATAGTTCCCGCGGACCATTTCGACATGAGCCAGCCCGGTAAGGTTCCAATGAGCACCAAGGCTGTTTGGACTCAGTCGTTCGGCGCGCAGGAAATATGTGACGGCCTCATCGAGACTGCCGCAATGGAGGTTCGCGACGCCCGCATAATTGACGACGTCGAGGTTGTTGGGGTTGAAGGCAACGGCCTGGCAGACCAACTCGAAACCTCGATCGTACTGCTTCAGGTACTGCATCAGAGTATTGCCGCAGATCCCCACGACGGACGCGTCGCCGTGGCCATGCACAAGCGCCCGCTCGATGTAGTTCTCGCAGAGTGCTCGCTGATCCTCGACCCCCGGCAGCTTCCAGCCCAGAGTGCCGCGTTGCATGAGCAACCCGACTGCCGTCGCAAGATAGGTCGCGTTGTTAGGCTCGAGGGCGATTGCCTTGTTGATCAGGGCGAGGGAGGCGTCGTTCCGCTCTGGCATGTCGGAGTAGAAGCTTCCCATGGTCTGAAGGTAGAAATCATAGGCTTCAATGCTCTCTGGCCGCTCCCTTCGTGAAAGCGCGATCTCGGCAGACTTGATCTGGGGCTCAACAATCGAGACGACGCTCTCAGTGATGCGATCCTGGAAATCAAAAATTTCTTCCGCAGAGCCATCGTAGTGCTCTGCCCACAGGTGCGCACCGGTCGCGCCTTCGACGAGCTGTGCGGTAATGCGCAAGCGGTTACCGGCGCGCCGCACGCTGCCTTCCAGCACGTAGCGTACGCCAAGCTCGCGAGCGACCTGGCGCACATCGATCGCGCGGCCCTTGTAGATAAAGGAGGAGTTGCGGGCGATCACCGCGAAGGAGCGGAAACGACTGAGCGCCGTGATCATGTCTTCGACAACGCCATCGGCGAAATACTCCTGCTGGACATCGCCGCTCATATTCTGGAAGCGAAGCACGGCCAGCGACGGCCGGAGGTTGTCTTTTGCCTTTTGCAAGAGAGCACTGGTAGGGCTTGGGTGAGCGTCCGGCTGCCATTTCCAGATCCGGACTGGCCGATCGATGTTCCTGAGTTGGACGTCGCCACCGTCCTCGAATTCCGCGTCGACGCGGCCTACGATGTTCTCCCTGACGCTCGATGCGATGCAGACACCGCCGGGTTCCGCCAGCGGTTCCAGACGCGCGGCAATGTTTACGCCGTCACCATAAATATCGTCACCATCGATAACGACATCGCCGAGATTGATCCCGATGCGCAGCGTGATTCCTGGATGGGAGGCGTCGTTGCCCGAAGCGGCGGCGGTGCGTTGCACCGAAAGCGCGAACTTGACCGCATCAACGGCGCTGCCAAACTCGACGAGAGCGCCGTCGCCAACAAGCTTGATGACGCGGCCGTTGTGATTCTCGACCTCAGGATTGAAGACAGACAGCCGGTGATGCTTCAACGCGGCAAGCGTGCCTGCCTCATCCTTTGCCATCATCCGCGAATAGCCAACGACATCAGCGACAAGGATCGCACTGAGCTTGCGATTTGTCTGGACGTCGGTCATATCGCCTCCGAACTGGCCTATGGACATCCTAGCAGTTCGGTTCAACCACGTCGCGCGGGATAAGGACGCGCGTTGGATTTTCAATGAAGCATGGAGGCAAGAGCCTGGTCTTGGCGCTGTCGGTCCCATCGACAGCGCGGCATTTGCCTCGCCCTAGGCAATCTTCTTGACGAGCGGTGGCTTGCTCTTGAGCATCAGGGCGGCCGCAAGAACGGCCTTCAGGCCGAGCGGGCGGTAGTTGGCGCTGAGGTCGGACTTCGCCGGCTGTTCGACGCTTGTCTTCTTCGGGGTCACAATACTCTCCTCACGTGTGCTGTCCCTAGACTCTTATATTTATTGCTCTTTTGCGTGTAATAGCGACAAAATCGAGGCGCCGCTTATCAGGAATTGTGTATCCGATGCATATTTCGCGAGGCTTGAGTCAGGCATTCTTCGGCAAAGGAGAGTTGAAAAATGTCAGATGTGACGGCCGATATCGTCCTCGCCGACACCCGGTTCCTCGATGGTCAGCGTGCCGTATTTCCGCTTCCACTTGCGCGCGCCGAACGGCAACGTCAGCAGGTAGATGACGGCGGTCACGACCATGACTTCCCATGTGAAGCTCGACAGTAGCGCCACGTAGAGAACGACCCCGAGCATGACCGGCAGCACCAGATCACGCCGCAGCCTGCTGCCCTCGGACTTGCCCGACCAGACAGGAAGGCGGCTAATGAGCAGGAACGCGATCAGAACCGTATAAACGGATGAAAAATAAGCGAAAGTGCGATCGGTCGTCAGCCCAAGGAAGCCGAGATAGACAGGGAGCAGCACCAGCATTGCGCCGGCTGGCGCGGGCACGCCGACGAAATACTCCGACTGCCAGGTTGCCTTGTTCTCGCGCTCGGCCATGACGTTGAAGCGAGCCAGACGAAGGCCCGCCGCAATGGAGTAGATCAGGGCGGCGATCCAGCCGATGGAGCGGGCCTGATCCAGTGCAAAGACATAGACGACAAGCGCGGGCGCGACGCCGAAATTCACGATATCAGCCAGCGAATCCATCTGCGCGCCGAACTTCGACGTCGCCTTCATCAGGCGGGCAACGCGGCCGTCGATCCCATCGAGGAATGCGGCGAGAAGCACCATGCCGACCGCAAGCTCGTACCGGTTCTCGAATGCAAGGCGGATGCCGGTGAGGCCGGCACAGATCGCCAGGATCGTGATGAGATTGGGAATGATAAGGCGAAGCGGGATCTCGCGAAGCCGTGGTCCGCGGCCCGAATCGTCAGGCGGACCGTTGGGCTCGAAAGGCGGGAAGGGCGTTTCCATGTCGCGCTCCAGTCTAGCTTCGACGGCTGACGACCGGGCCCTTGGTGGAGCCGAATTCGGCCAGCACGGTTTCTCCGGCAATTGCCGTCTGGCCGAGCGTCACCCGGGGCGCTGCGCCGGCCGGGAGAAATACATCAAGGCGCGAACCGAAGCGAATCAGGCCGAAGCGTTCGCCGGCATCCAGAGGCTCGCCGGTATTGGCCCAGCAAAGGATACGCCGAGCAACGAGGCCGGCGATCTGAACGACCCCGATCTGGCCGTGCGAGGTTTCGATGACAAGACCGTTGCGTTCGTTGTCTTCGCTTGCCTTGTCGAGTTCGGCATTCACGAAGCTGCCCGACCGGTAGTTGACGCTGACGATCCGCCCGCGCACCGGGGAGCGGTTCACATGGCAGTTGAAGACGTTCATGAACACCGAGATCCGCAGCATCGGCTCGCTGCCGAGATTCAGTTCGGCGGGCGGTACGACCATCTGGACCGACGACACTTTGCCATCGGCCGGCGAGATGACGAGATCGTCATCCTGCGGCGTCATTCTCTCGGGATCACGGAAGAAATAGGCGCACCACAGCGTCAGGATCAGCCCGATCCAGAACAGCGGCTTGAAGATCCAGCCCAGAATGAGCGAGGCGACGAAGAAGGCGGCGATGAAGGGATAACCTTCCTTGTGCACCGGAACGATCGTGTTGCGTACCGTATTGAACAAGCTCATTTATGCCGCGCTCCTAAAGCATGTCTCCCAAAAGCGGCAACCGGTTTCGGGCCAAAGACATGCGTGAAAACAAAGAACTAAAGCGCAACAAGCGAATCTGAAAGATCGCGTTGTGCTTTGACGCTCTTTTCTCATCGCTGGTTACAGGGAAACCGCAGCTGGGGCAATGCTGCGGCTCCTTGACCACACATCTATGACGGGCTTCTGAACAGCAAAGCAGCTCAAATGCCGTCCATTCAGGCTAGCTCGCCGGAGCAAGCCTGTTCACAACCCCCATGTCATCGCTCTCGCGGACCTGCTTCAGATGCTCTTCGGCCTGCGTGGCCTCGCGCTGGCGGTTCCACATCGAGGCATATAGGCCATTTTTCTGGAGAAGTGCGGTGTGGGTGCCGCGTTCAGCAATCTCGCCGCTTTTCAGAACGATGATTTCGTCCGCGCCGATAACCGTTGACAGCCGGTGGGCGATGACGAGCGTTGTGCGGTTCTTGGATACGACATCGAGTGCGGTCTGGATATCGCGCTCGGTGGTGGTGTCGAGGGCCGATGTTGCCTCGTCGAGGATCAGAATCGGCGGCGCCTTTAGGACCGTTCGGGCGATCGCAACGCGCTGTTTCTCACCGCCGGAGAGTTTCAGGCCACGCTCGCCAACCTTGGTATCAAAGCCCTCGGGCAACAGATCGATGAAGTGAGCGATCTGGGCGATCTCGGCTGCTGCCTTGACCTCTGCATCAGTAGCCGATGGACGCCCGTAGCGGATGTTGTAGGCAACCGTATCGTTGAAAAGGACGGTGTCTTGCGGGACCATCCCGATGACCGATCGCAGGCTCTTCTGGGTCACTGTCCGGATGTCCTGGCCATCGACCGAGACCGAACCGCTTTGAATGTCATAGAAACGATAGAGCAAGCGCGACAAGGTCGATTTACCGGCGCCCGACGGACCAACCACGGCGACCGTCTTGCCCGCAGGCACTTCGAAGGAGATACCTTTTAGGATCGGACGGGCAGGGTCATAGGAAAAGTGCACATCCTTGAAGGAGATGGCACCTTGCCTGATATCCAAAGGCGCCGCCTCGGGCGCATCCATCACTTCAGCCTTGACTTCGAGGAGATCGAACATCTGCTCGATATCCGTCAACCCCTGGCGAATTTCACGATAGACAAAGCCGATGAAGTTCAAGGGAACGGAAAGCTGCAGCAGCATGGCGTTGACGAAGACGAAGTCGCCGACCGTCTGCTCGCCACGTTGGACGGCAAGGGCCGACAGGATGAGCATCACCGTCGTGCCCAGGCCAAAAATCACGCCCTGGCCGAAGTTGAGCCAGCCGAGCGAGGTCCAGACATCCGTGGCCGCCTTCTCGTAGCGTTCCATCGACCTGTCGAAGCGCCGGGCCTCCATCTCCTCGTTGCCGAAATACTTGACCGTCTCGAAGTTGAGGAGGGAGTCGATAGCCTTGGTATTGGCGTCGGTATCGCTGTCGTTCATCGCCCGGCGGATCGCGATGCGCCAGTCGCTGGCGCGGATCGTGAACCAGATATAGGCCCAGACGGTGAACGCGGTGACGGCGAGATAGGAAAAGCCGTAGCCCCACCAGAAGATGATGGCCGTCAGCAAAAATTCGATCATCGTCGGCACGGAGTTGAGGATCGTAAACCGCACGATGGTCTCGATCCCTTTGGTGCCACGCTCGATGACACGCGAAAGTCCACCCGTCTTGCGTTCGAGATGAAAGCGCAACGACAGTTCATGCATGTGCACGAAGGTCTTGTAGGCCAATTGCCGGACAGCATGCTGCCCGACGCTGGCAAAGAGCGCGTCGCGCAACTGGTTCAGACCGAGCTGGATGAGGCGGGTGAGGTTGTAGGCAATGACCAACGCCGTCGCGCCGACAAGCAGGTCCGGCAGCTTGCCGGCGAGGTCCATCTTCCCGTTCAGCGCATCGGTCGACCACTTGAAGAAATAGGGGACGAGCAGCAGTACGAACTTGGAAACGAGGAGGTAAACCGAAGCCCAGACGACCCGCATCTTGAGATCCGGGCGACCTGTTGGCCACATGTAGGGCCACAGATTGAACAGCGTCCGCAGGAGGTTGGAATCAGAGACTGTCTTGTCGTTTGCCATGCGAATCTCCCGCCGAAAGGCGCTGATGGCGCTGCGTTGCCGACAAATTTGGGAGCCGCGGAAATGCCGAAAGAGGCTCGCCGGACATGATCGTCGTCACCGCCACACAGGGGTTGGCGGGACCAATACAACAAATGGGTGCCGCAGGAAAAGAGCGGCCGGACGTGATATCCGTCCGGCCGCTCTATCAAGATGGGATCGCCTTAGAGGTGTTCGCCCGACAGCCGCTTGCGGTGAAGCTCTTCCGCGTTCGGCAGGGCATCCTTGGGAAGGCCGAAGATCTGTCCCGGCAAGATGCGGTCCGGGTTTGTGATCTTGTCCTCGTTGGCGACATAGATCGTCGTGTAGCGAACGCCCGCACCATAGACGCGCCGCGATATCTGCCAGAGCGTATCGCCGCGGCGGATAATGACCGTCTCGTTGCTCGGTGCGAGCGGCGCCTGCTCGATCGTCGTCGGACCGCCCTGGTCTCCAGCGATCTCGTTGGTCGCAGGTGCATTCGGCGCGGCCGGTGCAGTGGAAGGAGCGGTCAGCTGGGCGATGCCGGCGCCGAGCTTGCCCAGCGCATCGCCGACGGATTTCGCATCCTTTGGCAGAGCCTGCAGCATGCTCAGGGCATCGGCTGCGGCCTGGGCTGTGGTCGAAGCCTGCTGCCTGACGTCGGCTGTGGCATCGGCCGCGGTGCGGAATTCCACGATGGCACGCAGGGCGAACTCGGTGGCAGAGCGGGCAGCCGCGAGCTCTTCCACTCCCGGTATCTTGCCGTCGGCGAAGAGCCCGTTGAGCAGGGAGAAGGCCTTGGCGGCATCATTCTTCAGCTTTCCGAGCGTACTTTCATCCAGTGGCACGGTCCCCGCCGCGCTTCCGCCGTTAGGCTTCACGCTCTGCGCGGCAACAGTGACCTGATTTCCTTCCGGGCGGTTGAAATTCACCGACGCGCGAACGGCGACCTTACCGGCGTCATTGAGAACATCGACGCGAATCTTGTGATCGCCGACCGAAAGCGGCATCACGCCATCGACAACAAAATGACCGTCGGGACCGGCCTTCGCCTTGCCGATCAGCTGGTCGTCGGCATAGGCGACGACGTTCGCCGAGGCCTTCGCCATGCCTGCGACAAAGATCTTGTCGCCTTCGATCTCGACGGCGCTGACCATGACATCGTTAGCCGTCGTCGGACCTGCACCAGCCGGCGCGCTCGCGGCATCCGACGAACTCGGAGCAGTACTGCCATTGGAGGCGACCTGAGTATCCGGCTTGGGCGCGGTTATGACGCGGCTGGCGGTGCCCGGCTTGGAGACCATCGCCAGCAGTTCGGAGTTCTTGCCATCCGTGGGAACGGATACGGTCGCAACTTCTTCCGATGTCGAAGCTTTGCCATCCTTGCCGGTGGCTCGCAGGACGAGCTGGTGGTCGCCGGCGGAGAGCGGATTATCGAGCACCGCAACGAAATCGCCAGTCGGGCCGACGTCCGTCGTCGCTACGACCTTGTCCCCATCCAGGATTTCAAGCTTGCTGTTCGGTACTGCCGAACCGGCGATGACCGTAGAGCCATCCGGTTCTACGCGCAGCACGTCGAAAGTGGGGAGCTTGTTGGTGTTTTCCGCAGGCGAGGCCGCGACCGACGGTTCGCTGGCCGGCTCCGGTGAGCCTGTCAGCGCCGCTTCGGCTTTTGCGATCGCCGTTGCCGCATCGGCAATATTCTCCGGTAGCGCCTTGACGATCGTCAGCGCCTTGGCTGCATCGTCTTTTGCCTTGGTGGCGGCGGCAGCCGTGACCGGGTTCGTGCCATCAGGAATCGCAAAGTCCGCAAGTGCCTGCAGTGAGGTCGTCGCCTTCGACTTGGCTGTCTCGAAAACTTCCTGTGTCGGACCCTTGCCGTCTGCAAAGAGCGCCTTAAGTTCGGAGATGGATTGGCCCGCCTCCGAAGCAAGCCGACCGACTTTCTGCGTGGTCTCTGCATCGTCGGGAACTGAAGGGCGCGATGTCTTGGCGGTTTCGGTGACTGTTTTCTTTACTTCGGAGCCGGCCTGGTTAATTGCATCACCAACTTTGGCGGCGTCTCCGCCGATGCGGGGCATGACAAAAAAGACCATCAATAGAATTGCGATTACAAGCACTGCAAGGGCCAGCAAGCCGGCACGGTTTCTCATCATCACGTCTCCCCAGGCGGCAATCTTGCCGGACTTACTAAAATTGCTAGCGATTCCCGCTGCTTTGCACAAGCAGTCAAAGCGGTAAGGCAATAGTACGACGCAGCTTTTCCGTCATTTTTCTTGACTGGAGACAGAGAGAATAGTTGTTTGCCCCTATGACAGATCAATCTCATTCCATTCGCTCCATTTGTGTTTACTGCGGCTCGCGACCGGGCAGCGATCCTCGCCATATGGCGGCCGGCCGTGCGCTGGGTAAGGAAATCGCGGACTACGGCCTGCGCCTCGTCTATGGCGGAGGCACCAAGGGCATCATGGGGGCTGTGGCGAGCGGCGTGCTTTCGAACGGGGGCCAGGTGACCGGGATCATTCCCGAGTTCCTGATCGACATGGAGGCTACTCGCCATTCCCTCGGCCAGCTCAATGAACTGATTGTAACGCCTAACATGCATACCCGCAAACATGCGATGTTCGAGCGCTCTGATGCGTTCGTCGCGCTGCCGGGCGGCATCGGCACGCTCGAAGAAATCGTCGAGATCATGACCTGGGCGCAGCTCGGCCGTCACGAGAAGCCGATGGTCTTTGCCAACGTCAACGGCTTCTGGGACCCGATGATGGAGCTCATGCGCCACATGACGGACGAAGGCTTCGTCCACACCGCCCATCGCGTTCAGCCGCTCGTCATCGACGACATATCCGAGATCATCCCTGGCATCATGGCGCAGGCGGCTGAAATTGCTTCGGTCGACAGTGACGGCGAGGACGCCGTTATTTCGAAGATGTAGGGCCGGGAGTTAGCGCTCCCGGTTCCCTTTGATCATCGCCCAGCTGTAGAGGAAGAGTCCCGCCCAGATCAGTGGGAAGGCGATCATGCGTGCGGTGCCGAGAGGTTCGTGGAACACGAAGATCGCAATCAGGAAGATCATCGTCGGCGCGATGTATTGCATGATGCCGATGGTCGAAAGCCGCAGCAGCTTGGCGCCGTTGGCGTAGATCATCAGCGGTACGGCGGTAACGACGCCGCAACCGAGCAGCAGGGCCGTATCGGCCCCGCCGGTGCGAAAGAAGTGTCCTTCCCCGCTGCCGAGTTCGAGATAGAGAATGTAGAAAAACGCCGGGATGCTGAGGATCAGCACTTCGAGAAAGAAACCCTGGTTCGGGCCGAGCGGCAACGTCTTGCGAAACAGAGCGTAAAGCCCCCAGGAAATCGTCAGCGTCAGCGACACCCATGGAACACCGCCGCTATCGAGCGCCAGCACGACGACTGCAAGTCCAGCCAACGCAATCGCTCCGATCTGAATGGGGTGCAGCCGCTCCTTCAATAGCACGGAGCCGAGTAGGATGCTGAATAGCGGGTTGATGAAATAGCCGAGCGCCGCATCGAGCGAATGGCCGGCGCCGATCGCCCAGACATAGGTACCCCAGTTGACGGTGATCAGCGCTGCCGTGAGCGCTGCCATGGCCAGCATCCGCGGTGACCGCAGGGCTATCCGGATATCCTGGGTGCGGCCGAGAACGATGAGCACCAGACCTGCCAGGGGCAAGGACCAGAGAATTCGATGAGCAATGACCTCGGCCGGCGAGATATGAGCGACGGCCTTCATGTAGATCGGTAGGAAACCCCACAGAAGATAGGCTACCAGCGCAAAGGCGAAGCCACGGGGACTGTCTTCGTTTTTGGCAATCGCGGCGCTTGCATTAGCAGACATCGAGTGTTTCCATATTTGTTCTCGTTATGAGCCGCTTAACTTAACGGACGTGAATAGGCCAATTCATTTCGGTGAATATTGCCGGCCATCGCGATGGTGAAGGATATGGACGACGAAGCTCTTGCGCAGTGTCGCAGAGCATATGCATCACGGGTGCTTACGAAGGAAGGCATTCAGGACGACGATGCGTTGTTGCAGGCCTACGCGACTGTCCCGCGCGAGCGCTTTCTGGGGCCGCCACCGTGGAGGATGGCAGGTTGGTACGGCTACGTCGATGTTCCCTCGGGCGATGCCTCCGTCGTCTATCAGGATGCGTTGTTTGCGCTTCAGCACAAGCGGCACGTCAACAACGGCAGCCCGAGCCTACACGCCCGGGGAATACACAAGCTGGCGCTCCGGCGCGGCGACATGGTCTGTCATGTGGGCGCCGGCAGCGGCTATTATACAGCGATCATGTCCCTGCTCGTTGGCGCCGAGGGTTGCGTGATTGCCGTGGAGTTCGACGGGGAACTGGCGGCGCGCGCTGAGGCCAATCTTCGGGACTATCCAAATGTGAAGGTCGTCCATGGCAACGGGGTGGAGTGGCCACGCGAACTGACCAATGCCGTCTACGTCAATTTTGCGGTTCACCGTCCCGCCGATCCCTGGGTGGAGCACCTGTCGATCGGTGGTCGGCTAATCTTTCCGCTCGGCGTTCCCGACGTCGATGCCACGGGGCCGACGGGATTGGCTTCCTATGCCGGCTTTTTCCTTTTTCGCCGTGAAGACGATGCTTACGCGGTGGAGTTTCTGTGCCCGGTGGCTTTCGTTTGGGCGGAGGCCGTATCCGGCGGATTTGACAGCTACAGACGGCTTGAAGCCTCGTTCGGCCGCGGCGGGATGCAACATGTTTGCGCCCTGCGCTGGAAAACCGAGCGACAGGGCGACGAATGGTATTCGGAGAAGGATTGGGGCCTTGTCTACAGCCGCTGACGGCTACTCCGCCGCGATCTTGCCCGCCAATTGCCGGTTCTTCATCAGCTTGTAGATGACCGAGTCAACAAGCGCTTGGAACGACGCATCGATGATGTTCTCGGACACGCCGACCGTCCACCAGCGCACGCCGTCGCTATCGGTGGATTCGATGAGAACGCGGGTGATGGCCTCGGTGCCGCCATTGAGAATACGCACCTTGAAGTCGGCCAGCACCAGATCGTCGATCTCATGCTGATACTTCCCGAAATCCTTGCGCAGCGCGAGGTCGAGCGCGTTGACCGGGCCGTCGCCTTCGGCAACCGACATGATCGTCTGCCCCTCGATGACGATCTTCACGACCGCTTCCGAGACGATCTTCACGCGGCCATGGGAATCGAAGCGGCGCTCAACCATGACGCGGAAGCCCTCGATCGAGAAGAATTCCGGGATGGTTCCGAGGGTGCGGCGCGCCAATAGTTCGAAGCTCGCGTCGGCGCCCTCGTAGGCGTAACCGGAAGCCTCCCGCTCCTTGACCAGCGCAATCAGGCGGTCGAGTTTCGGATCATCCTTGCCGACCTCGATGCCGCGGCGCTTCAAAGCGTTGATGAAATTCGCCTTGCCGCCCTGGTCGGAGACCATGACCTTGCGGAAATTGCCGACGCTATCAGGCGTCACGTGCTCGTAGGTGCGGGGATCCTTGAGCAGCGCGGAGGCATGGATGCCGGCCTTGGTCGCGAAGGCCGAAGCGCCGACATAGGGCATCTGGTGGTCCGGCGAGCGGTTCAGAAGTTCGTCAAATGCATGCGACAGGCGCGTCAGGTTGGTCAGCCGTTCACTGTCGATCGCCGTCTCGAAGCGATGGGAATAGGTTTCCTTCAGCGCCAGTGTCGGGATCAGCGTCACGAGATTGGCATTGCCGCAGCGCTCGCCGATCCCGTTCAAGGTGCCCTGGATCTGGCGAACGCCTGCCTCCACGGCTGCGAGCGAATTGGCCACCGCCTGACCGGTATCGTTATGCGCATGGATCCCGAGACAGTGCCCGGGAACGCCCGCCACGATCAGCGCCTCGACGATCGCGCGGATTTCCGGCGGCTGCGTGCCGCCGTTGGTGTCGCAGAGAACGACCCAGCGCGCGCCGGAGTCATAGGCCGTCTTTGCACAGGCGATGGCATAGGCGGGGTTTGCCTTGTAGCCGTCGAAGAAATGTTCGCAGTCGACCATTGCCTCCTTACCGGCGGCAACGGCGGTCTTGACGCTCTCGGCGATGCTTTCGAGATTTTCCTCGTTGGTGCAGCCGAGCGCGACCTTCACATGGTAGTCCCAGCTCTTGGCAACGAAACAGATCGCGTCGCTCTCAGCCTGCAGGAGGGCTGCGAGGCCCGGATCATTTGAGGCCGAGATGCCGGCTCGCTTCGTCATTCCGAAGGCGACGAAGCGGGCCCGTGTCGTGCGCTTCTCGCTGAAGAAGGCGGAGTCCGTCGGATTGGCGCCGGGATATCCGCCTTCGACATAATCAAGGCCGAACTCATCCAGCATGCTCGCGATCGCAATCTTGTCCTCGACGGAGAAGTCGATGCCGGGCGTCTGCTGCCCGTCGCGGAGCGTCGTGTCGAAGAGGTAGATCTTTTCGCGTGTCATGATGGTCGTCCTGTCGGCCTTGTGCCTCGTTATTGCTTTCCGGCGAACTTGTCCGTAGCCCGGATCAACTGGTCGAGGATGCCGGGCTCCGAATAAGCGTGTCCGGCGCCTTCGATCAGATGGAACTCAGCCTGCGGCCACGCCTTGTGCAGCAGCCAGGCGTATTTTGCCGGGCAGGGCATGTCGTAGCGGCCATGCACGATGACGCCTGGAATATCCTTCAGCTTGTAGGCATCGCGCAGCAGTTGGCCTTCGTCCATCCAGCCGGCATTGACGAAGAAGTGATTTTCGATCCGGGAAAAGGCGTAGGCGAAGTCGGCATCCTCGAACTTGCCGCTGGTCGATTTTTCCGGCAGCAGCGTGATTGTCTCGCCTTCCCAGATGCTCCAGGCTTGAGCGGCCTCAAGGGCAACGGACCGGTCCGCACCAGTGAGCCGGCGATTGTAGGCCAGCATCATCTCGTGGCGCTCTTCGGGCGGGATCGGCGCGATGAAGCGCTCCCACTTGTCGGGGAACATTTCCGACACGCCGAACTGATAGTACCAGTCGAGCTCGGCTTTGGTCAGCGTATAGATACCGCGCACGACCAGTTCGGAAACGCGTTCCGGGTACGTCTCGGCATAAGCGAGCGCCAGCGTCGAGCCCCACGAACCGCCGAACACCTGCCACTTCTCGACGCCTGCCATTTCACGCAGTCGCTCGATATCGGCGACGAGATGCCAGGTGGTGTTGGCATTGAGATCGGCATACGGCGTGGACTTGCCGCATCCGCGCTGGTCGAACAGCAGCACATCGTAGAGTGCGGGATCGAACAGGCGGCGGTGGCTCGGAGAGAAGCCGCCGCCCGGTCCGCCGTGCAAGAAGACTGCCGGCTTTGCACCCGCTGTGCCCGAACGTTCCCAATAGATCTTGTGGCCATCGCCGACGTCGAGATGCCCTGAGGCATAGGGTTCGATTTCGGGATAGAGGGTACGGAGCACTTCAGTCATGTTCTACGCCTTCGGTTGGCCAGATTGCAGTATCGTAATCGGGATGCTGGAAGGAGATGATCGCCTCCTGCCGTGCATAAAAATCGGGTTCTTTGTGAATGCGTTGGTCGAAGATAGTCTCGACCCAGGGAATGCGGGCGTCGTAGTTGACTTGGATCTGCGGGGCCAGGTCGCTGCGCTCGTCGAACGTGCCGATCGCCAGTTCGAGGCCGCCCGGGTGGCGGTAGGTCATCGGCGTGCCGCAGTTCTTGCAAAAGCCGCGCTCGATATTGACCGACGACTGGAAATAGCTGGGTTCGCCGCGTGTCCACTCCATCCCCTCGTCAGGCGCGGTCACAAGGGCGGAAAAGAGGCCGCCGAACTGCTTCTGACACATGCGGCAATGGCAGATCGAGGGGCGGCCAAGCTTGCCGCTGGTGCGGAATCTGACCGCGCCGCATTGGCAGCCGCCGGTACGAATGGGTTCGCTCATGCTGACGCTCCGGTTGGCCAATGTGCTGTGTCGTGGTCGGGGTGCTGGTGATTGCTGGCGGCAATCGCGTTTTCGCTCTCGGGCGTTTCCGCTTCGGGCTCGATGGGCAGTACGTCGAGCTCATGAAACCAGCTCATCTTGCGTCCGGTGTTCGATTGCATCACCGGCTTGACGCTATCGGGATCGTCCAAGGAGCCGAGCACGATGTTGACGAAATCCGCATCCGGAACATCATAGAAAAGCGGCGTCCCGCAGTCGGCACAAAAGCCGCGGCGGACGATATCGGACGAGTGAAACCACTTCGGTTCGCCACGCGTCAGCGCAAAAACCCTTCGCTTGGCGGCGGCGAGCGGCATGAAGTAGTTTCCAGCCGCCTTCTGGCACATGCGGCAGTGGCAAAGGTGCGGATAGCCGAGTTCACCCACGACCTGGTAGCGAACCGCGCCGCATTGGCAACCTCCGCTCAGAGCCGCAGCTGTTGTCACGGGTTCCTCTCCTCGGGCCAGGTGGTCGTGTCGTGATCCGGATGCTGGTAGGAAACGATGTCGAGCACGAAGGGCGCAGCCTCAACGTCCTCTTCGGTCTCGCGCGCGGGCAACTCATGCAGGTGATCGACGAAGCCGATCTTGCGCTCCGTGCCGAACTGAATGACCGGCGGAAGCGCCGAGGGATCGTCGAAGGCGCCAGCCGCGATCGCCATGCCATCCGGCGCCTCGTATGTCAGTGGCGTACCGCAATCGGCGCAGAAGCCGCGCTCGACCAGGTTCGACGAGCGGAAGCGCTTGCGCTCGCCGCGCGTCCACTCGAACTCTGCGCCACGGACGGAAACCAGAGGTGCGTAGTAGGCGCCAAACGCCTTCTGGCACATGCGACAATGGCAGATGGATGAATCCTTCAAGGTTCCGCGAACCCGGAAGCGGATTGCTCCGCACTGGCATCCGCCGGTATAGGTGTTCATCTCTTCACCTCCCATGTCGTTACCCGCTCGCCAGTAGCCGGATCCTTGCCGTCCTTGAGCTGGATGCCTTCGGCAAGCAGCGTCTCGCGGATCTTGTCGGCCTCGGCGAAGTTCTTCGCCTTCAGCAATTCGAGCCGTACCTTCACGCGCCGGTCGATTTCGATCGCAACCGCCTCGTCGATCTCGGCCATCTCAGGAAGGACGCCGAGCAGCGCGGCACTCGCGGCGAACGTTGCGTGATCGCCGGACTGGGCAAGCGTATGCAGCGCCTGGATCGCCGCCACCGTGTTGAGGTCGTCGGCCAAGGCCCTGACCACCGTGGCATCGGGCTCTGCGCCCGCGGCATCGGCTGCTGGCCATTTGGCGAGAAGGCGCTCGGCTTCTTCCAGCCGCTTGACGGAAAAATCGATCGGCTCGCGATAATGAGTCATCAGCATTGCAAGGCGCAGCACGTCGCCTGGCCACTGCCGACCGCCGAACTTCTGAGTATGCAGCAGTTCATAGATGGTGACGAAGTTGCCTTCGGACTTCGACATCTTGCGGCCTTCGACTTGCAGGAAGCCGTTGTGCATCCAGACATTCGCCATGACCTTGGTGCCATGGGCGCAACGCGACTGTGCGATCTCGTTCTCATGGTGCGGGAAAATCAGGTCGAGACCGCCGCCGTGGATGTCGAAGACCTCGCCGAGATAGCGCTCGCTCATGGCCGAGCATTCGATATGCCAGCCGGGGCGGCCACGGCCCCAGGGGCTCTCCCAGCCTGGCTCGCTCTCGCTCGAGAGTTTCCAGAGCACGAAGTCGCCGGGGTTCTTTTTGTGCGCATCGACGGCGATGCGGGCTCCGGCCTGCTGTTCATCGAGATTGCGCTTCGAAAGCTGGCCATAGTCGACCATCGATTTCGTGTCGAACAGCACTTCGCCGGCCGCTTGATAGGCATGGCCCTTGGCGATCAGCTTCTCGATGATCTCGATCATCTGGGCGATGTTTTCTGTCGCCCGGGGCTGGATCGTCGGGTCGAGGCAGCCGAGCGCCTTTGCATCTTCGAGATATTGCGTCTCGGTCTTTTCGGTGACCAGGCGGATCGCCTCGTTCAGCGGCAAACCGGGATGGTCCCGCAGAGCCCTTGCATTGATCTTGTCATCGACATCAGTGATATTGCGCGCATAGGTGACGTGCTCGGCGCCATAGACGTGCCGGAGCAGGCGGAACAGAATGTCGAAGACAATGGCCGGGCGTGCATTGCCGATATGGGCGTAGTCATAGACGGTAGGGCCGCAGACATACATGCGCACGTTCTGCGGATCGATCGGCGCAAAGGCCGTCTTTTCGCGCGTCAGCGTGTTGTAAAGCTTCAGTTCCGGCTTCTTTGTGTCTGGCGCGCCGGCCATGTCTACTCTCCCAAATGCAATGATCCGAAAAAAATGCTGCTACCCGGCGGGCCGGGGCGTTTCTCATCTTGGACTTTTCAGGAGACGAAAACGGCCAGGCCAGCGAGCGCGCTAGCGAATAATCTTCCGGCAGATAATGCAGATAACCGTTTTCATGGCGGGTTTTATGGCGCGCTAACCCGGTTTGGTCAAGGGGGGTGAGAAGCGGTCCGGCCCCTAACCGGAGCAATCGATCCAGTGAATCGATTGCAGCGCCGAACGCCCGAAGCGCAAGCGCAGGGCCGGGCTGATGCCATCCGCCGCGACCTCACGAAATTCTGCTACAACGCGTCAAGGAAAACGAAAGACCATTGGAGTGATGAAAACCCTCTATCGAACAGTCCTCGCGGTGGTGATTCTAGCTGTCGCGGTCGCATCGTATCTGGCATACGATCGCGCCATGGCACCGTTCACACCTCCGACGCTTGCGGACTATCCCATACAGGGCGTCGACATCAGCCACCATCAGGGTGCCATAGATTGGCAAGCGCTGGCACGCCAGCCGAACGTCCGTTTCGCGATCATGAAGGCGACCGAGGGGGGCGACCACCGCGACAAGCGTTTTGCCGAAAACTGGAAGGCGGCGAGGGACGCCGGCATCGTGCGTGGCGCCTATCACTTCTTCACCTTCTGCCGCCCCGGCCGCGAACAGGCGCGCAATGTCATGGGAACCGTCCCGGTCGAAATGGATGCGATGCCGATCGCGATCGACCTCGAATTTACCGGAAACTGCGGCAAGGTGCCGACGCTCGAGGAGTTGAGCGCCGAGATCAGCGCGTTCTTTGATGAGCTGAACGGTGCCTATCCCGGCAAACCGATCTTCTACCTGAACCAGCAATTCTTCGATCAGTACCTGAAGGGCAACGAGGCACGTTTTCCTGATCACTATCTCTGGCTACGCAGCATCGGCCAGGCGCCGAAACGGGAGGACTGCGGCGGTTGGTCGATCTGGCAATTCGCTGACAACGGCGGGCTGGATGGCATTAAGGGTTCGGTCGACCTTAACGCGCTCTGCCCATCGGAAACAGGTTTCGCGCACCTGTTCCCGGCTCTGGCCGCCAAGTGAAGCGTGCTTATTCCGGTAGGCGGTAGTCGACGAGCTTGTTCTCGCGGACGATGAAGAGCTTACCGGTTTCGGTCACATCAGGGCCGACCAGCGGCAGGATCGCCTTGGCGACCTCGGAGGGATGCGGCAACGTCTCGGGATCTTCTCCCGGGACAGCCTGGGCACGCATAGCAGTGCGGGTCGCACCCGGATCGACACTGGTGATCCGAAGCGGCGTGCGCTGCGTTTCGCCAGCCCACGTGCGCGCCAGTGCTTCGACGGCTGCCTTGGAAGCGGAGTAGGGGCCCCAGAACGGACGACACTTGTGCGCAGCACCCGATGAGAGAATGACGGCGCGGCCGGCGTCGGAGCGCGAAAGCAGCGGATCGACCGAGCGGATCAGCCGCCATGTCGCGGTGACGTTGATGTTCATCACCTTCTCGAAGGTCTTTGCCTCGACATGTCCGATTGGCGAAATCACGCCGAGCACACCTGCGTTGGCGACGAGAATGTCGAGCTTGCCCCAGCGCTCGAAGATCGAGGCACCGAGCGCATCGATGGCGTTCATGTCGGCGAGGTCGAACGGGACGAGGGTAGCGGCGGAGCCACCAGCGGCCTTGATCGCATCATCGAGATCCTCGAGGCCGCCGACCGTGCGGGCGCAGGCAATCACATGCGCTCCGGCCTTTGCCAGCTCCAGCGCCGTGAAATAGCCGATACCTCGGGATGCGCCGGTAACGAGCGCGATCTTGCCTTCAAGGTTGATAGTCATTGTGCCCCGGTCCTGCGTCGCTGAAGAATTAAGGGGCGCAATAAGCGCCCCTTAATCAAATGTCAAAGCCAATGGCTGTCAGCCGTTGGTCGCGAGCAGGGAAACCTTGCGGCCCATCGTTTCGCCTTCCTTGTCGAGGAGGCGGGTCGGATAGTCACCGGTGAAGTAGTGGTCGGTAAACTGCGGACGGGCGTCATTGCGATCCTCGCCGCCGACGGCGCGATAAAGGCCGTTGATCGACAGGAATTCCAGCGAGTCCGCGCCGATATATTTGCACATGGCCTCTAGGCTGTCGTACTGGTTGGCGAGAAGCTTCTCGCGATCAGGCGTGTCGATGCCGTAGAAATCAGGATAATAGATCATCGGACTTGCGACGCGCAGGTGCACTTCCTTGGCACCGGCATCGCGGATCATTTGCACGATCTTCAGCGACGTCGTGCCGCGCACGACCGAATCGTCGACGAGCACGACGCGCTTGCCTTCGATCATCGCCCGGTTGGCGGAATGCTTCAGCTTGACGCCAAAGGCGCGGATCTGCTGCGTCGGTTCGATGAAGGTGCGGCCGACATAGTGGTTGCGGATGATACCGTATTCGAAGGGGATGCCGCTTTCCTGAGCATAGCCGAGTGCAGCCGGCGTGCCGCCATCCGGAACCGGAACGACGACGTCGGCGTCAACCGGGGCTTCTTTTGCAAGATTGATGCCCATGTTCTTGCGCGCGACATAGACGCTGCGACCGCCGACCACCGAGTCAGGGCGGGCGAAATAGACATATTCGAACAGGCAGAGGCGTTCCGGCTGGCCGTTACCGGCCTTGCGCGCGTCGATCGAGATTGAACCATCAGGCTGGATCTCGCAGATGATGACTTCGCCGTTCTCGACGTCGCGGATGAATTTCGCGCCGATGATATCGAGTGCACAGGTCTCGGAAGCGAAGATCGGCTTGCCGTCGAGTTCGCCCATAACCAGCGGGCGGATACCCGTGGGGTCGCGTGCCGCGATGAGCTTCGTGCGTGTCATGGCGAGCATCGAATAGCCGCCTTCCATCTGGCGAATAGCATCAATGAAGCGGTCGGCCGTGGAGGTGTAGCGCGAGCGGGCGATGAGGTGGAGAACCACTTCCGTATCGGAGGTCGACTGACAGATGGCGCCACCGGCGATCAACTGGCGACGAAGGGTCAGGCCATTTGTGAAGTTGCCGTTGTGGGCGATAGCGATGCCGCCGACTTCAAGTTCGGCGAAGAGCGGCTGCACGTTGCGGAGGGCGACTTCCCCGGTCGTTGAATAGCGGTTGTGGCCGATGGAGATGTTTCCGGGCAGGCGAGCAAGCGTGGTCGGATTGGTATAATGGTCGCCGACGAGACCCATGTGACGTTCGGAATAAAAGCGCAGTCCATCGAACGAGACAATGCCGGCTGCTTCCTGCCCGCGATGCTGAAGTGCATGCAGGCCGAGCGCGGTCAGGGTAGACGCATCGTCATGGCCAAGAATGCCGAAGACGCCGCATTCTTCGTGGAGGGTGTCTCCATCGAATTCGTCATTAAGCGTCAAGGAATGGGACTGGTTCATCGATGCGGGCCTTTGCTCTCACAAGAATGGATCGGCTTTCCATAGCATGACGCCGTGATCATGCGTTTTAAACGGCTGAGGCCCGGCAGAGCGGATGCCCGGCCGGACCTTTATTCACGTTCCGCTCAGATGGCAATTGCCAGGCGGCGGGTCAAGCTGTTGAACACTGCGTCAATTAGACGGCTGCTGTGCGCCGGTTGCAGGGACAGGAGCTGCATCTTCGGCTGGCGCCGCCTGGTCGGATGCCGGCGCGTTGCCGCTGTCAGTATTGCCGCCCTGCGGCTGAATTTTGTCCATCACGCTCGCCCGCACCATTTGCGCGAATTCCGCCGGTAGTACGGACTGCAACTTGACGACCATCGAGTCCAGGAACGGCTTCGACTTGGCGTTGTTCACCCAGGCCGGGCGGTGATCCGCGTCCACGAGCCAGTTCCAGAAGGCGACGGCCACGACGAGAAGAAGTATGCCCCTAGCCGCGCCGAAGAGAAAGCCCAAAGTGCGGTCCAGCGCTCCGATCCGGCTGTCGATGATGAAGTCCGCGATCTTCATGGTGATGAAGGAGATCACGATCAGCGCGATCAGGAACACGACAGCTGCCGAACCGACGAGCGCGATGCGGTCGTCGTCGGTGTACTTCTTCGCGTAGGGGACGAGGTAGGGATAGAAATAGTATGCGGCGGCTGCAGAGCCGCCCCAGCTTGCGATAGAAAGAACTTCGCGGGAGAAGCCGCGGACCATTGCAAGTACGGCGGAGAAAAGAACGACGCCGATGACAATACCGTCGAAAATCGTAATGGGCATATAAATTCAACTCCAGGACCGCCGTTTATATACGGCTTGGTCGCGCCTCATTGCGTGCTTCCTATAACATCACCGGTGTAGGCGATGAAAGGATCAAACCTCTTCTTCCACACGTCGCAGTGCGCCTTTCGAACCGGCAATGCGTGCAACCAGGTCCGGAAGGCTCTCGATCTCGCTCCAGCGACCGCCGGAACCCTTTGGCAGGTCGGCTGACGCCGAGGGAAGCAGCGCGGCAGAAAAGCCCAGCTTCTCGGCTTCTTTGAGGCGCTGGGACGTCTGTGAAACCGGCCGGACGGCGCCCGACAGGCTGACTTCGCCGAAATAGACACAATTGGCCGGCAGGGCAATACCGGCGAGCGATGAAACCAAGGCCGAGGCCACGGCGAGATCGGCCGCCGGTTCCGAGATGCGGTAACCGCCTGCAATGTTCAGATAGACGTCGTGCTGACCGAGCCGAACGCCGCAATGCGCCTCGAGTACGGCAAGGATCATCGACAGGCGCGCCGAGTCCCAGCCGACCACTGCGCGGCGCGGGGTGCCGAGCGATGTCGGGGCAACGAGCGCCTGCACTTCGACCAGGATCGGGCGCGTGCCCTCCATGCCGGCAAAGACGGCCGCTCCCGGTGATTTCTCGTTGCGCTCGCCAAGGAATAGCTCGGATGGATTGGCAACCTCGCGCAATCCCTTGTCCGACATCTCGAAGACACCGATCTCGTCCGTCGGCCCAAAGCGGTTCTTGACCGTTCGCAGGATGCGATAGTGGTGACCGCGATCGCCTTCGAAGTAGAGCACGGCATCGACCATATGCTCAACGACACGCGGCCCCGCGATCTGTCCGTCCTTGGTGACGTGACCGACAAGAACCATGGCTGCACCGGTCTGTTTCGCGAAGCGGATCATCGACTGAACGCCGGTGCGTACCTGCGTTACGGTTCCGGGCGCGGACTCGGCCAGTTCGCTCCAAAGCGTCTGGATCGAGTCGATGATCACGAGATCGGGCCGCTTGCCTTCGGCGACCGTCGCCAGAATGTCCTCCACATTGGTTTCCGCGGCGAGCAGCACATCGGTGTCGGCAGCCTGCAGGCGCTGCGCCCGCAGCCGTACCTGGGCGACCGCCTCTTCACCCGATACGTAGATGACGCGGTGGCCATGGCGCGATAGAGCTGCCGCTCCCTGCATCAGCAGCGTCGATTTGCCGATGCCGGGATCGCCGCCTATCAGCACGGCCGAGCCGCGCACGAAGCCGCCGCCGAGAGCCCGATCGAGTTCGGAAATGCCTGTGTGGATGCGTGGAGCTTCCTCGATTTCGCCTGACAGCGTCGTCAGGGTGACCGGCCGGCCCTTCTTCGGCGTCTTCGCCGGGCCGCCGCCGATGCCGCCCATCGGGTCTTCTTCGACGATGGTATTCCACTCGCCGCAGTTATCGCATTTGCCCGCCCAGCGGTTGTGGACCGCGCCGCAGCTCTGGCAGATGAAATGTGTCCTGGCCTTCGCCATCAATCATGCTTTCGGTTGGATGGCCGCAACGCGTCGCATCGAATCACTTTGATGGCTCAAATAATCATTCCCGGCACCGATCAAAACTAATGATTTCCCTATCAGGGGCTGCGGTGGCACCTGTTCTCCACTGTCTTGGAGGCCACGACGATGCTGGATTACTCGCTTGCGCATTGGATCGCGTTCTTGACCGCGGCGGTCCTGCTCAATCTGTCGCCCGGTCCGGACATGGCTTTCATTCTCGGCCACACCGTCAAAAGCGGCACGAGGACCGGCTTCGCCGCGCTGTTCGGCATCTGGACGGGCGCCGGCCTGCATGTGGCGATGGCGGCATTTGGTCTTTCGGCGATCCTCGCCGCCTCCGCGCTGGCCTTCTCGGTGGTGAAGTGGGTCGGCGCGATCTACCTCGTCTGGCTCGGCATTCAGGCATTGCGCTCGAAGGGCGGAGGAGGCCTGGTCAATGCGGCGAAGGATGTCCTGCCCTGGAGCCGCGTCTACAAGGAGGGCATCCTCGTTTCGCTGCTGAACCCGAAAGTCGCGGTCTTCTTCCTCGCCTTCCTCCCGCAGTTCGTGGTGGAGGGTGCCGGACCGACGTGGCTGCAGCTGGCGGTCCATGGCGTCTTCATCATTGTCGTTGCAGCCTTCATCGAGCCGCCGCTCATCCTGGCGGGAGGGCGCCTCGCCGATCTCATCAAACGCAGAAAGAGTATCGGCCTCTGGCTCGATCGCGGCCTTGGCGCGCTGCTGGTGGCACTGGGCGTGCGATTGGCGCTAACGACGCGCTAGGTCCTTAGTCTTCCTCGTGCAGGTAACGCCGCTCGTGCCGAAGGCCGATGCTGGTCAGGATTTCGTAGCCGATCGTACCCGCCGACCTAGCGACGTCGTCGACCAGCACGTTCTTTCCGAACAATTCCACGTAATCGCCTGCGCGCACTGCGTTTTCCGGAAGGTCAGTGACGTCGAAAATCGTCAGGTCCATGGTGATTCGGCCGGCAATGGGAATCTTCCGGCCAGCCAGGAAGCCATAACCTCCCTCGGGCACGACCTGTCGCAGTGGCACGCCACCGCTCGACTGGCTACGCAGGTAGCCATCGGCATAGCCCGCCGACACGACGGCGAGCCTGCTGTCGCGGGTCAGTTGCAAGGCACGGCCGTAGCCGACGAACTCGCCTGCCTTGGCCGTGCGCACCTGAATGATCCGCGCCTCGGCGGTCACCACCGGTCGCATCGGGTTCGCCAGGCCGTTGACCGCTTCGCCGCCATAGAGTGCTATGCCGGGGCGCGTGAGATCGAAGTGATAGTCGCTGCCGAGGAAGATGCCGCCCGACGCCGCAAGACTTGAATCGATGCCTTCATACGCCGCGCTAAACTGCCGAAATGATTCAAGCTGTTGCTTGTTCATCTCCGAGGAATGGTCGTCACTGCATGCGAGATGGCTCATGACGAGCACCGGCGCAAAACTTGCCGGGCGTGAAACGTCGTCAGCGAGCGCCATTGCCTCTTCCATGGAAAGGCCCAGCCTGTTGAAGCCCGTATCGACATTGAGCGCGCAGGGGTAGTCGCCGTAGTCGGCAAGAACCGCCATCCAAAAGGCGAGTTGCTCCTCCGATGAGATGACCGGGACGAGGTCGTTTTCGAAGAGCCGCCGCTCTGTACCAGGCCAGACGCCGGACAGGACAAAAATGCGGGCGTCGGGCGCATAAGGCCGAAGCGTCACGCCCTCATCGACGGTCGCCACGAAGAAATCGCGTGCGCCGGCCATGAAAAGCGCCTCGCCTGCGTCTTCGATCCCGGTGCCGTAGGCATCCGCCTTCACGACCGCGGAGGCTCGCGCCTTGCCGGAGCGCCGCGCCATGTCCTTCCAGTTTTCCGTCAGCGCCGTCAGATCGACGGTCAGGCGCAGGCCAGCGGAGTCGAATGGGTCTTCATCTTCGAAACTATCAACAAAATCAGTCATCGTGCTTCACAAAAATAGGGAGAGTGCTAGTCGGGTCGCAGTCTAGAGATCAATAAGGCAAAGTGGAAGCAAGCCAAGGAGATATCCATCTTGCGATCACTTTTGTTCAAGACGCAGGGGCGCGCCTGCAGTAGTTTGGTTCGATGGAGAACGTATCGCAGAAAGAGGCGGCCGACGCGATGCCGCTGGCAGGCATGGAGCGGGCACGGTTCTGGCGCGACCGGCGTTTCCGTAACATGGAGTGCCTGAGCGCGAGCTTCGTGACGCATGAATATGCGCCGCATGCCCATGACACCTTCTCGATCGGCGCGATCGAAAGCGGCACGCAGATCGCGACGATGAAGGGCGTCCGGGAGGAAACCGGCGCAGGCGATCTCTATCTCATCGACCCGGGCGTCGTGCATGACGGTGTGCCGGGTGGCGATGGCTATCGCTACCGAATGATCTATCCGGACACCAAACTCTTCGTCGATATCCTCGAAGACGTGACCGGCAAGGCCTTCAACGCCACCCCATCCTTCCCCAAGGAGCTTCTCAGCGATCCCGAGATGGCCGCCACCTTCCACGCCGCCCATCGCGTCTTGGAGAGCGGCGCCGGAGCGTTGGAATCCGAGGAGGCGATGTTTCGCGTGCTTGCTGCGATCTTCCAGCGTTACGGCAGCACGATCGTCGTGCCGGTGGACACCAAGGAGCGCACCGCAGTCGGCCGCGCGCGAGACTATCTGACCGACAATTTCGACAGCGACGTCGGGCTGGACGAATTGGCTAACGTCGCGGGTCTGAGTCGCGCGCATCTCATCCGGGCATTCCGGCGCGAATATCACATCACTCCGCATGCCTTCCTGACCGACAAGCGGGTGCGCGAGGCGCGCAAGCTGTTGCGGGCAGGGCAAGCGCCCGCCGATGTGGCGATCCAATGCGGTTTCGCCGACCAGGCGCACTTCACCCGCCATTTCAAGGCACGCACGGGCGTCACGCCGGGGCAGTATCGCGTGGGTTGATCACTTTCGTTCAAGACCATCGCCGTGCAACGGCTTAACACCCTCCGAACTTTCGCAGTTCTGGAGGTTTCAATGTTCACTCAAAGGCGACGGACAGACGATTTTCTTGCCGGGGCAAAGGCAATCCTGCCGCTCGTCGTCGCCGTCATTCCGATCGGTCTTGTCTTTGGCGCGGTTTCGGCCACGAAAGGGCTGTCTGCTCTCGAAGCCACTCTGATGAGCGCACTCGTCTTTGCCGGTGGCTCGCAGTTTGTCGCTATGGATATCTGGACGCACCCCGCCAGTTGGGCGGGCGTCGGATTTGCCGCCCTGCTTGTCAATATCCGCCATGTCCTGATGAGCGCATCGATCGGCACGAAGATGCAGGCCTTCTCGGGCTTGCGGAAGTATGCCGCCATGCTGTTCCTCGCCGATGAGATATGGGCGATCGCAGAGTTCCGTGTGGGCGTAGCGCGACTGACGCCATCATGGTTTGCGGGCGTCGCGGCGCCGTTCTATGCAGCCTGGGTCGGGTCGACCCTGGTTGGCGCATCGCTCGGGGCCTTCCTTGGCAACCCTGCCGCGATCGGGCTCGACTTCGCCTTTCCGGCAGTCTTCGTCGTGCTGACAATGGGTTTCTGGAAGGGACGCGCGACGGGCTCGGTGCTCGCCGCCAGTGCGCTGGCCGCTGTTCTGGTGCACCAATTCGTGCCCGGCGTTTGGTACATCGCAGCTGGGGCCCTCGCTGGACTTGCCGCGGCGCTTTGGACAGGCAAGACAAAGGCAGTCACGGCATGACCCTGGACTTACATACGCTTCTTGCGATCCTCGCCATGGCGGCTGCAACGGTGCTGACCCGCATGAGCGGCCTGTTTCTCCTTCGCCATGTCGAGATGACGGAACAGACTCGCACGGCCATCGAGGCGATACCGCCAGCGGTTCTGATGGCTGTCATCGCGCCCACCGCCTTTGCGACAGGCTGGGCCGAAACGGCGGCCTCCCTGGTGACGGCGCTCGCAGCGCGGCGGCTGCCGATGCTCGCAAGTGTTGCCGTCGGTGTGGCGACCGTTGCCATCCTGCGAACTGCCGGCTTGTAGATCGAGCAGTGTGCTCACGGAAAGGGTCCCGTCAGTGCTCTTCGTACTGAATGAAGGAGGGATCGGCGAGGTCGGCGAAGCGGGTGAATTCCGATTGGAAGGCGAGCTTCACCGTACCGGTCGGCCCGTGGCGCTGCTTGGCAATGATGACGTCGGCCGTACCCTTCACCTTGTCGAACAGCGCTTCCCATTCGGCATACTTCGGATCGTTCGGATCGCGCGGCTCGAGGTTCTTGACGTAGTATTCCTCACGGAACACGAAGAGCACGACGTCGGCGTCCTGCTCGATCGAGCCGGATTCACGAAGGTCGGAAAGCTGCGGGCGCTTGTCGTCGCGGCTTTCGACCTGACGCGACAGCTGGGAGAGTGCAATGATCGGAACGTTGAGTTCCTTACCGAGCGCCTTCAGGCCCGTCGTGATCTGGGTGATTTCCTGCACGCGGTTTTCGCCTGATTTGCCCGAGCCGGTCATCAGCTGGATGTAGTCGACGACCAGGCAATCGAGGCCGCGCTGGCGCTTCAGGCGGCGGGCGCGGGCGGAAAGCTGCGCGATCGAGATACCACCGGTCTGGTCGATATAGAGCGGCACCTTCTGCATCATCATCGAGCAGGCAACGAGCTTTTCGAAGTCGGCATCGTTGATGTCGCCGCGGCGGATCTTCGAGGAGGAGACTTCCGTCTGTTCCGAGATGATACGGGTGGCCAGCTGTTCGGAGGACATTTCGAGCGAGTAGAAGCCGACGACGCCGCCGTTCTTGGCCTTGTAGCTGCCATCGGGCTGCACTTCGCCTTCATAGGCAGCCGCGATATTGTAGGCGATGTTGGTCGCTAGCGAAGTCTTGCCCATACCCGGACGACCGGCAAGCACGATCAAGTCAGAACGCTGCAAACCGCCCATTTTGCCGTCAAGCGAATGGATGCCGGTGGAGATGCCGGACAGACCCCCGTCGCGCTCCTTGGCGACGGCTGCCATGTCGATCGCAAGCGCCACGGCATCGTTGAAGGACTGGAAGCCGCCATCGTAGCGGCCGTTCTCGGCGAGTTCGAACAGACGACGTTCCGTATCTTCGATCTGTGTCTGCGGCGGCATGTCGAGCGGGGCGTCATAGGCGATGTTGACGACGTCTTCGCCGATGGTGATCAGCGCGCGACGCAGCGCCAGATCGTAGATCGCGCGACCATAGTCCTCGGCATTGATGATGGTGACGGCTTCGCGGGCAAGACGCGCCAGATATTCGGAGACCGTCATGTCACCGACCTTTTCCTCAGCCTTGAGGAAGGTCTTGATCGTCACCGGATTGGCGATCTTGCCCATGCGGATGATGTCGCCCGCGACTTCGAAAATCTTGCGATGCAGCGGTTCGTAGAGATGGATCGGCTTCAGGAAGTCCGACACCCGATAATAGGCGTCGTTGTTCATCAGGATCGCGCCGAGAAGCGCCTGTTCGGCCTCGATATTGTTCGGGGCTTCCCGGTAGTGCTGCTCCGCGGGAGCAACGGCGGCAATCTTTCGAGCGACGTCGTTCATCTTGATCCGTTCTGTCTTGTTCAGCTTCGGGTGTGGCGCGCGCGCGCGACAAAATCAAGTGCGGAAGAGAGAAGACGCCAATGCCGCCGTCGATACAGGGGAGCTTTGCCCATTGTTCGACTTCTCCACAGTCTCACTTGCGGTTAATGCAAAAATACCGAAAGTGTCACCTGCGGAACACGGCCAAAACGACTCACTTCCATTGTGCCTTATTTGGTAGTCTAGGCCTGTCGGAGGAGACTTGCATCCGAGCAGGCGCGTCGGCACTTGAAAAACAACGGAAAATAATATAGGTAGTAAGGATATAATTAGTGCACTAACAAAATGGGGCTGAAATATATGGCAAAACCCACCCTTGGGCGTGAGCTAATCGAAGACCTTGCTGCCTTCAATCGCAAGCTTAGGGCCGTCTTCGACAAGATAGTGCGGGAGCGCAGCATGACGTTGCCGCGCGCCCGGGTCTTCTTCACGCTCAACAAGAAAGATGGGATCAATCAGCGCGAACTTGCCGAACGGCTGGAGCTGGAGACGCCAACGCTCGTCAGGATCCTCGATGCGATGGAAGCGCAGGGCTTCGTGCAGCGGCGCGTGGCCGGCTCCGATCGCCGTGCCAAGGAAATCTACATCACCGAGACCGGCAAGGTCGTGGCGGGTGAGATTGAAGACATCGCAGTAAAAGTGCGGGCGCAGGTCATTGCCGGTATTCCCGAAAGCGATCTGAAGACTACTTTGGACGTGATACGGGCCATGCAAGCCAACCTGCAGGGCATTCGGGGAATTTGAGGTCCTGCCGATGAGCCTCGCCCAGACCGCCAACGACAATGTGGCGCCAAGGCCAGCCGGGGAGGCGAAGCCGGACACGCAACCGATGCCGTCGCCGCCTCCAGCGGCGGGCGTACCGATGCCGGCCTGGAAAATGCCGCTCTACATGGCGGCGTCGGTCCTGCTTTTTCTGACGCAGGGCCTCGGCATGAACCTGCTCACCGCCAATATCTATCAGCTGCAGGGTTCGTTTTCGGCGACCACGACTGAACTCTCCTGGCTGTCGGCGGCTTACATGGCGCCTTACGCCAGCATGTCGATTGCACTCTTCAAGATCCGTAGCCAATACGGCCTTCGCCGTTTCGCTGAACTCGGCATTATCTGCTTCGTCGCTGCGGCGGTGCTCAATCTTCTTATCACCGACCTGCATTCCGCAATCGTCGTGCGCACGCTGAGCGGCATGGCTGCAGCACCGCTGTCGACGCTCGGCTTCCTCTACATGCTGGAGCCTTTCCCCCAGGAAAAGAAGCTCTCGCTGGGGATCAGCCTTGCGCTGATGTGTACGTTGTTTGCTTCGCCGGTGGCGCGCATCGTCTCGCCCTCGCTGCTTCATTTCGGCGGCTACCAGGCGCTCTATATGTTCGAGATGGGGCTCGCGCTCGTCGCCTTTCCAATCATCTATCTGCTGCCGCTCACAGCACCGCCGCGGGCCAATGTCATCCAGCGGCAGGATATAGTGAGCTATCTCCTGCTGGCGGTCGGCTTCGGATGTCTCGCCGTCGTATTGACGCTTGGCCGGCTCTATTGGTGGTTCGAGGCGCCGTGGATCGGCGTGCTGCTGGCGGTGTCGGTCGGCTCGCTTGCGCTCATGCTCGCCATGGAGTTGCCACGCGCCAGTCCCCTGATCGATTTCCGCTGGCTGTTCACCGGCGCGAACCTGCGGATGGCAGGCGTCCTGCTGCTCTTCCGCTTCGTCTCCTCCGAGCAGTCGTCAACCGCTGCCAATTTCTATCAGCAGCTCGGGCTTCTGAACGATCAGACCGTGACGCTCTACGCGATCATTCTCCTCGCCTCGTTGGTTGGTGGTCTTTTCTGCGCATTTCTGATGACGACCCGTTACGTCGAGACCGCCCACGTGCTGGCGCTCGCCCTTATTGCAGCCGGCGCCTTCATGGACAGCCAGTCGACGAGCCTGACGCGTCCGCCTCAGATGTATCTGAGCCAGGCGATGGTCGCCGCCGGTGCGGCGATGTTCCTGCCGCCTGTCATGGCGAATGGCTTCAAGGCGGCGATCTCCCGCGGCGTGCAGTATATCGTGAATTTCCTGGTGATCTTCGTCTTCACGCAGAGCATTGGCTCGCTCTTTGCCTCGGCGATGCTCGGGACTTTCGTGACGATCCGGGAGAAGTTCCACTCGAACGTGCTCGTCGAGCATATTCTGCTGCAAGATCCGATCGTGGCGCAGCGCATCTCCCAGATGAGCGCGGCCTACGGCAAAGTGCTTGGCGACAAGACGCTGCTCAACGCGGAGGCCCTGATGTTGCTCGCGCAGCAGGTCAGCCGCGAGGCCTATATTCTCGCCTACAACGATACGTTCCTTGTCATCGGCTACTCCTCCGTCTTCGGCCTGATCGTCATTCTTCTGCATCAAGCGTGGCGCCGGCTGCCGTGGTCAGGGACAGGCCAGTCCGATGCAATCCCCGCTCAATCGTGATCTCAGGGCGTCAGCATGTTGAAATTTCTTCGGTCCCCCTCGACCATCATCGCAGTGCTCGCCGGCATCGCCGGCGTCCTTCTCGTTCTCTATGCATGGCGCCTTCCGCCGTTCGTCACGTCAGTGGAGACGACCGACAATGCCTATGTTCGAGGCTACGTCACGATCTTGAGTCCACAGGTGAGCGGCTATGTCGTCGATGTGCCCGTGAAGGACTATCAGCAGGTCAAGCAGGGCGACACGCTCGCCCAGATCGATGACCGCATTTACGTCCAGAAGCTTGCCCAGGCGCGTGCTGCGCTCGACGGGCAGAAGGCGTCGCTCGAGAATTCCCGCCAGTCCGAGCTTGCGGCAAAGGCGAGTATCGCCTCCAGCGAGGCGCAGATCGATAGCGCGAACGCAGCGTTGACGCGCGCGCAGCAGGCCTGGGATCGCGTAAACAACCTCAGCAACCGCGGGATCGCATCGCAGAGTGAGACAGAGGCCGCACAGGCGACGCTTGACCAGGCAAAGGCCGCCCTGAACCAGGCGAAGGCCGCACTCGAGGTTTCCAAGCAAAACCTTGCGACGATCATCGTCAACCGTTCGCTGCTGGAAGCCAACGTCTCAAGCGCTGAAGCCGTGGTGCATCTGGCGGAAATCGACCTCCAGAACACCAGGATCCTGGCGCCACGCGACGGTCACCTCGGCGAAGTCGGGGTTCGAATCGGGCAGTACGTGACGGCCGGCACGCAGCTCATGGCGGTCGTGCCGGAGGACGTCTGGGTCGTCGCGAATTTCAAGGAAACGCAGCTTTACGGCATGCAGGTCGGCCAGCCGGTAACCATCACCGTCGATGCGCTCGGCAGGCGGCAGCTGAGGGGGTACATCGAGCGCTTCTCGCCGGCCGCCGGATCGGAGTTCGCGGTCATCAAGGCTGACAATGCGACCGGCAATTTCGTGAAGATCGCGCAGCGTGTCGGCGTGCGCATCCGCTTCGATCCCGACCAGCCGGCAGTCAAGGACTTGGGCCCGGGTCTCTCGGTCGTCGTCGATGTCGACAAAAGTGCCGCGCCGCAACAGAACACAGCATCCAAATAAGCAGAAAGCCCGGCGTGAGCCGGGCTTTCGTACATTCCAGAGAGGTTTCTCTGAAGATTAAGCTTCGTCGCCTTCGAGGTCGGCTTCCGGATCGAAGAAGTCTTCCGGACGCAGGGCGTCTTCGTCAACGCCGTAGATGGCATCGACGGAGGTGAGGGTTTCGCCCTTCGCCTGACGGCCAGCTTCTTCAGCCGAACGCGCAACGTTGAGCTCGACGTGAATTTCGACTTCAGCGTGGAGCTGCAGTTCAACCTTGTGCAGGCCGATCGACTTGATCGGGGTGTTCAGGTGAACCTGGTTGCGGCCGATGTTGAAGCCTTCGGCAGCGAGGATTTCAACGACGTCGCGAGCAGCAACCGAGCCGTACAGCTGGCCGGTTTCGCCAGCCGAGCGAACGACGATGAAGGACTTGCCGTCGAGAACGTCAGCAACCTTCTGTGCTTCCGACTTGCGCTCGAGGTTACGAGCTTCGAGCGTTGCGCGCTCGGATTCGAAACGCTTCTTGTTGGCTTCGTTGGCGCGAAGAGCCTTGCCGAGCGGCAGGAGGTAGTTACGAGCGAAGCCGTCGCGAACCTTTACGGTTTCGCCCATCTGGCCGAGCTTGGAGATGCGTTCAAGAAGAATGACTTCCATGTTGGTGTTCCTTTCGTGTCTTTAGATTTTCGTGTCTGTCTGTTTGGGGGCATCGACATCCTTGTTCGGGGTCAGTGCGATCGCCTTGCGGGTATCGCTCAGTCCCACCACGAGGATGAAAAAGGCTGGCACCATCAGGACGAGCGATGCCAGGTAGCAGAGGATGAGTGCCGGCAGGCGCCAATCCTTGCCGCGCGTGCGGAAGTGCAGCGCGGCGAAGCCGGAAAGCAGGAAGCCGGCGCCGAAGGTGCCGACGACGGTTGCTCCGATCATCGCCGGTATGCCGCCGAAGAACGTGGCGGCAAGCCCAACGAGAAAAACGAAGATTGAATTGCGGTTCATGCGCAGTGCCGAAGGAATGTCCTCACGCGGACGCAGACCACGGCCGGATGCACTGACGATCCGGGTTGCGATGTGGTAGGCGGAAAACAGCATGACCACCCACATGCCGCCCTGGATGGCAGGCAGCATGAGCAGGACCAGCGATTTGGTTTGTGCCGTCACTGCCGGATCGGGCGAAAACTCTGGCTGCTGCTGCGCAAGCGAGCCGAACAGGACATCGACCAGCCGGTCGATGAGCTCAGGACCGTAACCGATCATCACGCCAACGACGATCACCGCGATGGTGACGAGGCCGCAGAGATGCAGCAGGATATCCGAAAGCGGATACCAGGCCATCAGATGCTCAGGCCCGCCAAGCTCCGAGGCGGGACGGGCAAGATTCGCAAGGTGGCTGAGCCACCCGGCCGGAAGCAGCGTGACCAGCGTCATCATCAGCGCGAAGGACGGCGAGATGGCGATCGCGCCGACTACAGCGGCTGCGACGACGGCAGAGATTGCCGCCATGTTGCCCCAGCCGAGGCCGACGAGAAGAATGGGAAGTGCCGAAGCAGCGTAGAGGACCGCGCTGAACGACGGCTGCAGGCTCGCGCCGAGCACCAGAAGTGCTGCGGTCACTCCGGCGAGTGCGCCAATGCTTAGCGTTTTTGTGTTCAGTCGGTTCACGGTCGCTGTCCTGCTTCATCGAGCAGTTAGAGGGTTCTTCTGAACAGCTTCAGAAAAGCCTCAACATGGGTTTTAAGAGTTCCGATCCGCGCCCATCGCGAAAGGGAGAAGGGAAGGCACTGCTGCCTTCCCTCGATTTGGTCTCGTCGGCTGATTAAGCGACGACGTACGGCAGCAGGCCAAGGAAACGAGCGCGCTTGATCGCCTGGGCGAGTTCGCGCTGCTTCTTCTGGGAAACAGCCGTGATACGGGAAGGAACGATCTTGCCGCGCTCGGAAATGTAGCGCTGCAGGAGACGAACGTCCTTGTAGTCGATGCGCGGAGCGTTTGCGCCGGAGAACGGGCAAGTCTTGCGACGACGGTGGAACGGGCGACGAACCGGAGCGGAGGAAGCTTCAGACATTCTTAGATCTCCTTATGCACGGTCTTCGCGGGGAGCACGGTCCGGACGCGGACCACGCTGGAAGTCGCCATCCCGGCGCGGCGGACGGTCGCCGAACTCGCGGCGCGGGCCACGGTCGCCGCCTTCACGCGGGCCGCGGTCGTCGCGGTCGCGCTTCTGCATCATGGCAGACGGGCCTTCTTCGTGCTTTTCAACAGCGATCGTCATGTAGCGCAGGACGTCTTCGCTGATGCGCATCTGACGTTCCATTTCCTGCACGGCAGCAGCCGGGGCGTCGATGTCGACGAGAACGTAGTGAGCCTTGCGGTTCTTCTTGATACGGTAGGTGAGGGACTTGAGGCCCCAGTTTTCTACGCGCCCGACCTTACCGCCGTTAGCTTCGATAACACCCTTGTACTGTTCTACGAGGGCATCAACCTGCTGAGCGGAAATATCCTGTCGGGCAAGGAATACATGTTCATAAAGAGCCATGACAGCTTTGCCTTTCTTGCGTTTATTCAACCCGATATTCGGCGGCTAAGCCTCAACGACTGCTCCTGAATGGGCGGACCCAGGCAAGAAAAGCGTTTCCGAGACGGTCGAGAGCGGAGACACGGGAGGCTGGAACGCTTCCGTTCCGAACGATTTCCCGTAGGAAACCGGCCCTCCGTTCAGCCACCAGCCAGAAGACCGGGTTTGCGAACAGGGCGCTTATACGGATTTTTGGCGGAAACGCAAGGGACAGTCAGCAATGTTCTCGTTGCGAGTTCAACGACGGTAGCCCGGCCTTGCGCAGCCCGTCGACGAAATGGTCGTAGTGACCGGGGTCGACGTAGGGCGTCAGGATCTTCCAGTAATGCTCCAGGTCGGCGGGGACATTCGCGAGAATTTCCGGGATCAGGCGCTGTGCCTCCTCGCGCCGCTGCAATTGCCCCAGGCTTGCAAGAAGAACGACGCGATTGAAATAGGCGCGTCGCAGGGAAAGGCCGCGCTCGGAATAGTGGATCGCTTCCTCGTAGTTGCCGAGATGGTAGTTCGACAGCGCCAGCCGGTCGAGGATGAGGTAGGCCAGGGGATCATGCGGGCTGAGCCGCAGGGCCATATGGAGTGGATCGCAAGCTGCCGCAAAGTGGCCAGTGAAGATTCTGGCCCACCCAAGTCCCATATGCGCCAGCGCGAAATTGGGATTGAGATCGATCGCCTGCTGTGCCTCTTCTACTGCGGCCGGGGCGTTGTGAGCGACGAAATGGCCAAGACACATGGCGTAGTGGGAATAGGGATCGCGCGGATCGAGCGCCACTGCGCGCTCTGCCTCCGCCCGAAGTTCCGTGCTGTCCCTGTCGACATCGCTGCTGAAGCCGTGGAAACAGCGCGCGTAGAGCGAGCGAGCCAGCATCATGTGAGCGCGTGCGAATTCGGGGTCGAGCTCGATGGCTCGGCGATGCCAGGCTATGGATTCGATGAAGTGTTCGGCGGTATCCTGGGCATTGTGGAGCCATGTGCCGCGCATATGGCTTTCATAGGCATCAAGATTGTCCGTCGTTCTAAGCAGTGCCCGGCGGCTTTCGCCTATCAGGATTTCCGGCTCGATGGCGCCGACGACATTTTGGGTGAGCTCGTCCTGGATGGCGAAGATGTCGGCGATTTCGCGGTCGTAGCGCTGTGCCCAGAGGTGAACGCCGCTCTCCGCTTCGATCAGCTGCCCCGTGACGCGGACCCGCGTCCCGGACCTGCGCACACTACCCTCCACGAGATAGCGGACACCGAGATCGCGTCCAATCTGCTTCACGTCGACGGCCCGCCCCTTATAGGCGAAGGAAGAATTCTGGGCGATGACGAAAAACCAGCGGTAGAGCGAAAGCGCGGTGATGATGTCTTCGGTCAAGCCATCGGCGAAGAACTCCTGCTCTGGGTCATCGGACATGTTGACGAAGGGCAATACCGCAATCGAGGGTTTGTCAGGCAGTCGGAGCGGCCCCCCGAGCGCGCCGCCCTCCACGGGGTCCTCGCCGGTCCAGTCGACCTTATGCACAGGCACCGGGCGCGGAATGTTCTTCAGCGTACGATCGCCCATCGGCACGAGAGGGAAGTCCAGCTTTCCTTCGATCTGCTCGCGCAAGGCGCCAGAGATGCAGATACCCGAAGGTAGCGCCACCTCCTGAAGGCGGGCGGCGACATTCACCCCGTCGCCGAGCAGGTTATCGCCGGAAACCACGACGTCCCCGAGATTGAGCCCGAGGCGAAACTCCATTCGGCGATCCACAGGCAAGTCGGCGTTTCGGCGATTGAGCGCGCGCTGGATGGCGACCGCTGCGCGAACGCCTTGCACTGCGCTGTGGAATTCCGCCACCACGCTGTCTCCGGAGCTGCCGAAAATCCGCCCGCCATGCTCGCAAACGAGGTCACCAATCGTGGTGCTGTAGACGCTCAGGGTCGCAAGCGCATCCTCCTCGTTGGCTGCAACAAGGCGGCTGTAACCGGCCACGTCGCCGGCAAGGATGACTGCGAGCTTCCGTTCCACGGAATGAGCTCCCCGCGGCCCTACACAGAGCCCTATAAACGTAGCTGAATTGCGCAGGACGGAGAAGCGGAAATTGCCGCGCGGGCAAAGTTCTCGAAACTTGTCGTTGTGGCGACTTGCGTGGGGCGGGCCCCGATGCAATGGTTTCAGGGCAGTGATCTGGCCGTCGACGGCCAGATCGTGATGCATCGTCCGGTTGCCTTAGATCGGCATCGGGTACTGGCGATGAACCGCCTCGATTTCCACGAGAACGTCGTGCGACAGCTTGAGATTGACGGAGCTCAGGTCTGTATCGAGCTGTTTCATCGTCGTCGCGCCGATAATCACCGAAGCCATGAATCGGCGATGCAGGCAGAAGGCGAGCGCCATCGCAGCAGGATCGAGCCCATGCCGTGCAGCGATATCGAGATAAGCCTTCGTCGGTGCTTCCTGCAAAGGCTGCAGCCGACCGCCGAGATCGCCATTGATCGCCCCGCGCGAGCCTTCCGGCTTGGCGCCGTCGATATACTTGCCGCTCAGGATGCCGCCGGCGAGGGGGGAATAGGCGAGCAGGCCGACATCCTCGTGATGCGACAGCTCCGCCAGATCGAGGTCGTGGTGGCGGTAGAGCAGATTATATTCGTTCTGGATCGTGGCAACGCGCGGCAGGCCGAGCTGTTCGGCGAGCGTCAGATACTTCTGGGTGCCCCAGGTGGTTTCGTTGGAAAGGCCGAAGGCGCGAACCTTGCCTTCCCTCACAAGAGCACCCATCGTTTCCAATATCTCCGTGATATTGGCGACGGCCTTGGCGTGGTCCTGCTTGAAGGGATCGTAGTGCCAAGCCTGACGGAAATGGAAATGTCCGCGGCTCGGCCAATGAATCTGGTAGAGGTCGACATAGTCGGTCCGCAGGCGCTTCAGGCTTGCCTCGATCGCCAGGCGAATATTCTTCGCGTCGGCACCGTCGCCGTTGCGGATGTAGGAACGGCCGGGGCCCGCGACCTTCGTCGCGAGCACGATATCCTTGCGCTTGCCCGTCTTCTGGAACCAGCTGCCGATGTAGTCTTCGGTCAGCCCCTGCGTTTCCGCCGAAACGGGCGTAGTCGGATAGAGCTCGGCCGTGTCGAAGAAGTTGACGCCCTTCTCGACGGAATGGTCCATCTGCTCGTGCGCTTCGATCTCGGTGTTTTGCGTGCCCCACGTCATGGTGCCGAGGCAGATTTCGGACACGGAAATATCCGTGCGGCCAAGTTTCCTGTATTTCATCTGAAAGCCTTGAAAGTGATCTGAAAAAGAAATGGTCTGGAGGGGCGGCGCAAATCTAGACTGGAATTGAGTAAGCGCAAGGGGCCAAAACGCTGCGTTCTCGCAGCTGCAAAAGCCTTGGAGCGCGGGGCTCCGGCACTTGACTCTGCAGGAAAGAATGTCAATTGGAGGCGAAATAACCAGAGGTCCAATTATAAAGGACATAGGATGACCATCGCTTTCACATTTCCGGGGCAGGGCAGCCAGGCTGTCGGCATGGGCAAGGATCTCGCTGAAAACTTCGCCGAGGCACGCGCCGTCTTCCAAGAAGTCGACGAAGCGCTGGGCGAGAAGCTGTCCGAGACGATGTTCAATGGGCCGGAAGATACGCTGACCCTGACGGCCAATGCGCAGCCGGCCTTGATGGCGGTGTCGATGGCGGTTATCCGGGTCCTCGAAACCAACGGCGTCGACCTAAAGGCAAAGGTCTCCTATGTCGCCGGTCATTCGCTAGGCGAATACTCAGCGCTCTGCGCCGCAGGAACCTTCTCGCTGGCCGACACTGCACGGTTGCTCCGCATCCGCGGCAACGCCATGCAGGCCGCCGTACCGGTCGGCGTCGGCGCGATGGCGGCCATTATTGGCCTTGAACATGCCGATGTCGCCGCCGTCTGCGAGGAAGCCTCGGCCGTCGGCTCCTGCCAGATCGCCAACGACAACGGCGGCGGTCAGATCGTCATATCAGGCGAGAAGGCGGCCGTCGAAAAGGGCGCTGCGATTGCGACCGAGAAGGGCGCCAAGCGCGCGATCCTGCTTCCGGTCTCCGCTCCCTTCCATTCTTCGCTGATGGCCCCAGCTGCAGAAGCGATGCGCGAAGCGCTGGCCGGCGTGAGGAAGTCCAACCCGGTCGTGCCTCTTATCGCCAACGTGCGCGCTGCGCCGGTGACCGACGCCGACGAGATTGCAAAGCTGCTGGTGGAGCAGGTGACGGGCCAGGTCCGCTGGCGCGAGACTGTCGAGTGGTTCGCGGCCAATGGCGCGACGACGCTTTACGAGGTCGGCTCCGGCAAGGTCCTGACCGGCCTTGCACGCCGCATCGACAAGACGGTGAACGGCATCGCCGTCAACACGCCTGCTGATATCGACGCGGCCGTTGCCGCCCTGATGGCCTGATAGATTTAACGATTACAAGGAACACTACCCATGCTCGACCTTTCCGGCCGCAAGGCTCTGGTTACCGGCGCATCCGGCGGCATCGGCGAAGAAATCGCCCGTATCTTGCATAAGCAGGGCGCAATCGTCGGCCTTCATGGCACCCGCGTCGAGAAGCTTGAGGCGCTGGCCAACGATCTCGGCGATCGCGTCAAGATCTTCCCGGCCAACCTCGCAGACCGCGACGAAGTCAAGGCGCTCGGCGTCAAGGCGGAAGCCGATCTCGAAGGTGTGGACATCCTCGTCAACAACGCCGGCATCACCAAGGACGGCCTGTTTGTGCGCATGAGCGACGAGGACTGGGATAGCGTCATCGAAGTGAACCTGACGGCGATGTTCCGCCTGACGCGCGAGATGACCCACCCGATGATGCGCCGCCGCTATGGCCGTATCATCAACATCACGTCGGTCGTAGGCGTGACCGGCAATCCGGGCCAGGCCAATTACTGCGCCTCCAAGGCGGGCATGATCGGCTTCACGAAGTCACTGGCTCAGGAGATCGCAACCCGCAACGTCACGGTCAACTGCGTGGCGCCTGGCTTCATCGAGTCCGCCATGACCGGCAAGCTGAACGACAAGCAGAAGGAAGCGATCATGGGAGCGATCCCGATGAAACGCATGGGCACCGGCGCGGAAGTCGCCTCTGCGGTTGCCTATCTCGCCTCGTCGGAAGCTGCTTATATGACAGGCCAGACGCTGCACGTAAACGGCGGCATGGCCATGATCTGAAACGGGAAACTGCGTTTCGAGGCAGTTTTCGCCGCAATAGCGTGTTGAGCAACCCGATGGGGTTGATTTTCTGGCTTTGCGGCAGACTTAAACCGTGTTAAGCGGGCCATGACTGTGAACAGTCTCCCGAGAAAGCAGACGGACCGGCGGGCTTTTGTGCAAGCCTGGGACATTTCTGGTAGCCGGGTTCAAAGAGTTTGCCGAGGGTGGCTTAACGGCGCCGCAGGCTGAAACAGGGTAGGGATGTCACAAGGCATTCTGATCAGGATATAAGGTCGAGGAAACCGACATGAGCGATATCGCAGAACGCGTAAAGAAAATTGTTATTGATCATCTTGGCGTCGACGCCGACAAGGTTGTTGAAAGCGCCAGCTTTATCGACGATCTGGGCGCTGACTCGCTCGACACCGTCGAACTGGTCATGGCGTTCGAAGAAGAATTCGGCGTTGAGATTCCGGACGACGCTGCAGACTCGATCCTGACGGTCGGCGATGCCGTGAAGTTTATCGAAAAGGCTCAGGCTTAATCCTGAGCGATTGAGAAAAGGGCGGACCCGGAGTCCGCCCTTTTTATTTCTGGCATGGTTCTCCAAGAACATAAAAGGCGGGGGAATGCAGTCGATGAGACGGGTCGTCATAACAGGTACCGGCATGGTATCGCCCTTGGGATGCGGAACGGAAGTGACGTGGTCCGGCTTGCTTGCGGGTCAAAACGGCGCCCGCCTGGTCACTGAGTTCGAAGTCGACGATCTGCCCGCAAAGATTGCCTGCCGCATTCCGGTTGGTGACGGCAGCGACGGCACCTTCAACGCCGACGACTGGATGGAGCCTAAGGAACAGCGCAAGGTTGATCCGTTTATCATTTATGGCATGGCCGCCGCCGATATGGCGCTTAAAGATGCGAACTGGCACCCCGAGAGCGATGAGGACCAGGTTGCGACCGGCGTCTTGATCGGCTCCGGCATTGGCGGCATCGAAGGCATTGTCGAAGCAGGCTACACGCTGCGCGACAGGGGCCCGCGCCGCATTTCGCCCTTCTTCATTCCTGGCCGTCTGATCAACCTCGTATCCGGACAGGTGTCGATCCGCCACAAGCTGCGCGGGCCGAACCACTCGGTGGTCACGGCATGCTCGACTGGCGCTCACGCGATCGGTGACGCTGCCCGTCTCATCGCGTTCGGCGATGCGGACGTCATGGTTGCTGGCGGCACCGAGTCCCCGGTCAGCCGCATCTCGCTCGCCGGCTTTGCCGCCTGCAAGGCGCTCTCCACCCAGCACAACGACGATCCGACCAAAGCGTCGCGCCCCTATGACAAGGACCGTGATGGGTTCGTCATGGGTGAGGGGGCCGGTATCGTCGTTCTCGAAGAGCTGGAACATGCCAAGGCGCGCGGCGCCAAGATCTATGCCGAAGTGGTCGGCTATGGCCTCTCGGGCGATGCCTATCACATCACGGCTCCGTCCGAGGACGGTGAAGGCGCGCAGCGCTGCATGACGATGGCGTTGAAGCGAGCCGGCTTGACCGCTGCCGATATCGACTACATCAACGCGCATGGCACGTCGACGATGGCCGACACGATCGAGCTCGGCGCGGTGGAGCGTCTGGTTGGTAATGCAGCCTCCAAGATCTCGATGTCGTCGACGAAGTCCGCGACCGGTCATCTGCTCGGTGCTGCCGGCGCGATCGAGGCCATCTTCGCAACGCTTGCAATCCGGGACAATGTCGCGCCTCCGACGCTCAACCTCGACAATCCTGAGCGCGAGACCGCGATCGACCTCGTCCCGCACAAGGCCAGGCAGCGGGAAATCAACGTCGCCCTGTCGAATTCCTTCGGATTCGGCGGCACGAATGCCTCGCTGGTGCTGCGCCGCTACGTCGCCTGAGTTCAGGCGTTGACGTTCTGGCGGTGGGGCTGCACCTTGCGCGGCGTGGCCCCACCTGCATTTTGCCGCATTGCTTAGCAAGAAGCGGGACTTGAGGCCAAGTTTAGAGGATTGCCGGTGAACGATACGAACCAAAACAACGGGACGATCGGCGAGGAGAGCCAGCAGACGCAGAGTGGGCCGATCATTCCCAAGTCGCCAAGCGAGGCGCTGCGGCCGGAACGCGTGCCCGAGCCGCCGAAGCGCTCGAAGAAAGCGCGCAGCCAGGTTATCATTTTCCTGAACTTCCTGATGACGCTGGTCGTCCTCGGCTGCGCAGCCGCTGTCTTCCTCTTCTACTACGCGATCTCGGCCTACCAAGATCCTGGTCCGCTGGAAACGAATACGAACTTCATCGTGCGAAATGGTGCCGGCGTTGCTGAAATTGCCGCGAGCCTTGAACGAAACAACATCGTCTCGGATGCCCGTATCTTCCGCTACCTCACGGCAACCCACCTTGATGATGGCGAGAGCCTCAAGGCGGGTGAGTACGAAATCAAGGCACATGCTTCCATGAACGACATCATGGAACTGCTGAAATCCGGGAAGTCGATCCTGTATTCCGTCGCCTTCCCCGAGGGCCTCACCGTCCGCCAGATGTTCAATCGCCTGAACGAGGATGCCGTGCTGGAAGGCGATCTCCCGGCTGTCGTCCCCGCAGAGGGAAGCCTCCGCCCGGATACCTACAAGTTCTCGCGCGGCACGAAGCGGGTCGAAATCATCGAGCAGATGGCTGCGGCCCAGCAGAAGCTGGTCGAGCAGGTTTGGGACAAGCGCGACCCGTCGCTGCAACTCAAGTCAAAGGACGAACTGGTCGTCCTCGCCTCGATCGTCGAGAAGGAGACTGGCGTTCCCGATGAGCGTGCCCACGTGGCTTCCGTCTTCCTTAACCGGCTGGACAAGGGGATGCGCCTTCAATCAGATCCGACAATCATCTACGGGTTATTCGGCGGCGACGGAAAGCCGACGGATCGCCCGATCTATCAGTCGGACCTGAAGAAGGAAACGCCCTACAACACCTACGTGATCAAGGGGCTTCCCCCGACGCCGATCGCCAATCCGGGCCGTGATGCGCTGGAGGCTGTCGCCAATCCGTGGAAGACGCAGGATCTGTATTTCGTCGCCGATGGTTCCGGCGGGCACGTTTTTGCAGCCACTCTTGAGGAGCATAACGCGAACGTCAAGCGCTGGCGCCAACTGGAAGCCGCCAAGGGAGCCGATCCCAATATTGCGGTCGACGGACAGCCCGAGAGCCAGACGCAGCCGGACACACCTGCCGCGCCTGCTGCCCAAAAGAAAAAGAAGACGAACTGATTTTTGGAGGCTCGCATGGCTTTGCAGTCCATGACCGGTTTTGCGCGGCGAGAAGGCACGAGCGGCCGTTGGCGTTGGGCTTGGGAGTTGCGTTCGGTCAACGGCAAGGGCCTTGACCTGCGCTTGCGCTTCCCGCCGGGGCTGGAGCGTATGGAGAGCGACGTGCGTCGCCTTGCCGGCGAGCGCTTCAGCCGAGGCAATATGCAGGCGTCGCTTTCCGTCTCTGCCGGTGAGAGCCGCATTGAAACCGTCCTCAATCAGGAAGCGCTTTCCGCTGTGCTCGCCTTGCGCGATCAGCTTGGCGGCATCATCGATCCCGCGCCGTTGCAGCTGGATACATTGCTCGCCATCCGGGGTATCATCGAATTCCGCGAGAGCGAGGACGGTGATGAAGCGATCGCCGCCCGCGATTCCGATATTGTGGAAGGCCTGATCGCAGCTCTCGCCGACCTACGGCACATGCGCGAGACGGAAGGTGCCGCTCTGTCGCGCGTACTTCTCGACCATGTGGCCACCATCGAGGGATTGACAGAGGTGATCGAGCGTGACCCCTCCCGCTCTCCGCAGGAGATCTCGACGAGATTGGCCGCGCAGGTCGCATTGCTGATGGATGGATCGGGAAAGCTGGATCGCGACCGGCTGCATGCGGAAGCTGCTCTGCTCGCCACCAAGGCGGATCTCCGTGAAGAGATCGATCGCCTGAAAGCGCATGTGGTTGCCGCTCGCGACCTGCTCGGCAAGGGCGGCCCGGTCGGGCGTAAGCTGGATTTCCTTGCACAGGAATTTAACCGAGAATCGAATACTATCTGCTCGAAGTCGAATGCCGCGGCAATCACCGCCGCCGGCATCGAACTGAAAGTCGTCATCGACCAGTTCCGCGAGCAGGTCCAGAATCTGGAGTGATACATGAGCCCGGCCCAGTCGAGCACACCCACCAAAATCGCCCGGCGCGGGCTGATGCTTGTCCTGTCCTCGCCCTCGGGCGCAGGCAAGTCGACAATTGCTGGCAACCTTCTCCGAGACGACCACAGCCTCGAAATCTCTGTCAGCGTTACGACCAGGGCCAAGCGGCCGAGCGAGATTGCCGGCAAGCATTATCACTTTATCACTGTACCGCAGTTCGAGAGGATGCGCGACTCAGGCGATCTGCTCGAATGGGCGGAGGTTCACGGCAACTTTTACGGCACGCCGCGCGAGCCCGTGGAATCGGCCATGGCCGAAGGTCGCGACATGCTGTTCGATATCGACTGGCAGGGTGCCTTGCAGCTTCAGGACAAGATGAAGGCCGATATCGTTTCGATCTTCGTGCTGCCGCCCACCATGACCGAACTGCAGTCTCGCTTGCATCGCCGGGCCGAGGATTCGGAAGAGGTCATTCGTACGCGGCTTTTGAATTCGCGCGCGGAGATCGAACGCTGGCGCGAATACGACTATGTCATCGTCAACGACGATCTCGATGAGGCTTTTCGCAATGTGAGCTGCATCGTCAATGCCGAACGCGTCCGCCGCGACCGGCGTTACGGCTTGTTCGATTTCGTCAACGGGCTGCTGACTGAAGAGCCGAACCTTTAGGACCTGCACGGTCGATGCAATGGTGCTTGCGGCTAGATCAACTGACCGGGCCGATATGCTGTCACGCGATTCACTATCCTGGAAAGTCGGCGTGCCCTAAGCGAACGCTGGCTAGAGGCAATTCGCCAGTCGAACAAACTCTTCGACTGAAAGCGTTTCGGCCCGTCGTTGCGGGTCGATATCCGCCTTCTTCAACAAGACTTCGCCCCCCAGCGGCTTTAGGCTCTGCCGCAGCATCTTGCGTCGCTGGCCGAAGGCGGCATGCGTGACCTTCTCCAGATCGGCGACCGAGCAGGGGATCGGGCTTTCCTTTGGGGTCAGATGAACGACAGTCGACGTTACTTTCGGCGGCGGCGTGAAAGCTTGCGGCGGAATGTCAAACGCCATCCGTGCGTTCGTACGCCATCCGCAAAGCACGCCAAGACGTCCATAGTGGTCGTCGTCTTCGGCCGCAACGACGCGCTCTCCCACTTCCTTCTGAAACATCAGCGTCAGCGAGTCCCAGAAAGGAGGCCACTGCTTCGGCAGGATCCAATTGACCAGCAGCTGCGTGCCGACATTGTAGGGCAGGTTGGCAATGATCTTCACCGGTCCCTCGGGCGTCAGAGCTTCGAAGTCCGTCTTCAGCGCATCGCCTTCGATGACCTCGAGCCTCCCCGGATAGTGATCCGCGATTTCCGAAAGCGCGGGTAAACAGCGAGAATCACGCTCGACGGCGATCACCTTCTTTGCACCCAATGCCAGAATGGCGCGCGTCAGGCCGCCGGGACCCGGACCGACCTCAAAAACCGTGGCTCCTTCCAAGGAGCCGGCTGTGCGAGCAACCTTCTGCGTCAGGTTGAGATCGAGCAAGAAGTTCTGGCCGAGCGCCTTGCGCGCATCGAGGCCATGGCGCTGAATGACATCGCGAAGGGGCGGCAGCCCATCCAAGGCAGCCATCAACGATGCCCTTCTGTGGTGCGTCCGAGGTGACCGGCGAGCTTCAGCGCCGCGACGAGACTGTTTTCACGCGCAAGGCCCTTGCCGGCGATCCCGAAGGCGGTGCCGTGATCGGGCGAGGTGCGCACAAAGGGCAATCCCAGCGTGACGTTGACAGCGTCGTCGAAGCCAAGTGCCTTGGCCGGTATCAGGGCCTGGTCGTGATACATGCAGATCGCAACGTCGTAACGCGCTCTGGCGTCGTCGTGGAACATCGTATCGGCAGGCAGCGGACCGATTGCGTTTATCCCCTCGGATCTCAGGAATTGGATGGCCGGTTTGATGACCGTTTCATCCTCTTTGCCGATCGCACCGTCTTCTCCGGCGTGTGGATTAAGACCGGCTATCGCGAGCCGGGGTCGCTCGATCCCGAAGCGACGCCTGAGATCGGCATCAGCAATCCGGCAAGTCTCGATGATGAGATCGGCCGTCAGTGCCTGAGGCACATCCTTGAGCGGAATATGAATTGTAACAGGAATGGTGCGGAGCTTCGGACCCGCGAGCATCATCACCGGTATCCCCGCCTGTCCAGTCGCACGTGCGGCGAGATCGGCCAGAAACTCAGTGTGTCCGGGGAAGGGAAAGCCGGATTCGTAGAGAACGGACTTGGCGATCGGGTTGGTGACGACGCCGAGGGCTTCGCCACTCATTGTCAGCGAGACAGCTCTTTCGATCGCGGCGATCGTGCTCTTTGCCGTCGCCACATGCGGCTCACCCGCTACAACGTCGATACCTGCGGCAATGGGGAGCACGGGGAGGGCATCTGCAAAGACATCATTGGCGTTGGTGCAATCGGTCTCGCGAAGGGCGATCGTCAAGCCTAGGAGCTTGGCACGCGATGCCAGCACATCAGGGTCGCCAATGAACACGAACGGAGGCAGACCCAGCTCCCTGCGCCGCATCCAGGCCAGAAGTGTGACATCGGGGCCGACGCCGGCCGGATCGCCCTGGCTGAGAGCAAGCGGGCGCGAGAACGAGAGTGTCATCTTGCTCAGGGACGCATGATCTGCGCCTTCTTGCGCAGCTCTTCCATATATTTCTGGGCGTTCGGATTTTCCGGAGGGGCGTTCTTCCCTGCCTTCGCCTTATCAAGGTCTTCCTGGCGGAACACCATTTCGGCGGCTTGGTCATCAGAAACCTGGCGCTGGCTGCAGATGGCGATGTATTCGACACCTCTGTCGGTCACGCGCGTGGCGGTCGTGTTGCCCTTTGCCTGCTCGACAAGCGGCTTCCATTCGGCCGGAAGTTCCGGTGCAAGAACGCGACCAAGGTCACGGACTGACACGTCAAGCATCGTTGCTGCGAAGACCTTTGCCTGGTCACAACCCGGATACTTCGCGCGAGACGCCTCGGCTTCGCTCTTGCGTTTGCCGACGATGCCCTTCTTGTTGGCGGGAACGACGAAGATCATCTGCTGCAGAATATATTCGGTGGTTTCCGGCTTCTGCTTGTTCTCCATCATGCGGGCAACAAGGTCGGAATTCGACATGCGATTGCTCGAACCGTAGCGGGCATTGACAAGGCGCGGCCAGCTCATCTGCACGGCAATGAAAGCCTTGAAATGATCAACACCGACGCCGGCGCGTTCGAGAATTTGCGTCATCTGGTCCGTCGTCAACTTGTTGCCGCTCGCGAACCGCGCGAACGATGCGTTGACGTCGTCCTTGGAAACCGACATGCGGACGCGGGAAATTTCCTGCTGCTTCAGCGTCTGTTCGATCAGCTGTTCTTCCGCTGCTTTCGCATCAGCCTTTTGATGCTGCAGGCGCAGGAATGCCTGGCGCTTGGCGATGTCACCGCTGGTGATTGCTGTTCCGTTGACGACAACTCTGACTTCGCTTGCAGCAAAAGCTGAGCCGGTCTGCGGCGAGGCAAAAGCCGCCAGCATCGCGAAAGTCGCGCCGGCAATCATCGTCCTTACGGTTCTTCTTGCGCCAATCATCTATCGACCCTTCCCATTGACGCCGCGCACTCACGTCGCGGCGCGCATTCCTTCCCGAGACACACGGGCATTACCGCTGCAAATTGAAAATTCAGCATATGCCTTAGATCTCAACTGGCGACAATGTCCTGCATAGTCTTACGGCGAAAGAAAGGCCCTTTCTTTCGCCGTATTACAGAACTGACAGTTAATTCTGGTAGATGGTTGGGCTGGCATCTATGGGCGTGCCGAGATTGATGTCGCCCAGCGTCCGGAAGGTCAACCTCGCCCCGATACTCCAGTCGCTCGCGGTTTCCGCGGTGGTATCGCGCTTGTCGATATATGCGATCGTGAAGATGGTGCATTCGTCTTCATAGGTAAGGCCGATTGTCTTCCTGACAACAGTGTTGTCCTGAAGGTCCCAAGCGACGCCGCCAAATACCGTCCAATAATCCTTGAACTTAACAGCAGCCTTGGCCTGGATCTCATCATTGTCCTCGGCGAAGCCGTATTCCGGCTGCGCTGAGACATGCGTGTAGATCATCTGACCTTGGAAATTGTCGGTCTGGTAACCGGCCGTCAAATCGCCACGACGGAAATCCAGGTCCTTGTCGTCAAGCCGATAGGAAGCTGCAAGGGCAACGCCCTGTGGCGTTTCGATCCCGCCGAGTCCGACGAAGTCGGAGACGTCCGTTTCGAGGCCGGAGTCGGCGCCGACGTTTACCAGATCAGCCGTGTCAAAGGAGTTTTGGCCGCCGAGCTGGTAGGATTGGCCGAAGATACCGTGCAGCTTGTAGCCGTTGTCGAACGTACCGGTGTACTGGAAGCCGACATTGGCGCGCGTGCCACCTTCGATACGGTCGTAGCCGGAGAACTTATCACGCTCGAAAAGATTGGTCGCATCGAACACGAAGCTCTGCGCATCTTCGTTCGGAAGAGAGCCGGCAAGCCGTTCGTCGGGCCGTGCATAAAGCTGAACAATCGGTTCGAACAGGTGTGTGCTGTTCGCGGTCGTACCGAGGATCGGGTAGCGCATTTCCAACCCTGCGGTAAACATCGAACGCGTCGCTGCATTACCGTCGTCGTAATTGCCGTCATAGACAAAGGTGCCGGAGGTCGGCGGCGGCGTCATGTTCAACGCCAAGGCATCGCCGCGGGCTGCAAGCAGCGGAGTGATCAAGAAGCCCTGAGGCGTGACAAAGGTCCGCTTCCATTCCAGTTCGCCCGTCAGGCGAGATGTCTGGCCCTCAAGGCCGCGGAACCGATCAAAGCCTGCGACGCTATAAAAGTCGTCGTGCGTGCGCGACAGGTTCGTGAAGTTGACATCGGCAGATAGTTCACCTCCGGCGAGCGGCTGCGGCGCCACGAAGTGATAGTCCATCACCGGGTAAACGATTGCCTGCTGCTTCTCGGCGATATCATTCGGATCGGCGTTCTGAACGTCGAAATAGAACGAGCGCAGATCGAAATAATTCCGCTTGCCGAGACCCGTCAGGTAAACTTGGTTGGTATGTGTACTTTCGTCCAGACCCTTCAGGTTATAGGTGCGAGCGAAGTTGTTGTCACTCTGAACCATCACGTCCCAACCAAACGCCCATCGCGGGTTGATTTGGAAGGCCCCCTTCGACGCTACGACACCGCGGAAGTCATTTTCGGCATCGCTGGTGCCGGGCGTAAAGGTCCCCGGGCTGAGCTGGTCGATACCGGCCACGCGCAAGGTGTGCGTGCCGTTCTCGAATCTCTGGCGGAATTCCGCGTCCGCCAGGAAACCCTGGGTGGTGTAACCCGTGCCGGTCACCGTGACGTCGCTGCTCGGCGAAATGACGTAATAGTACGGGACAGAAAGGCCGAAGCCGAGATTCTGCGATGCGCTAAAGGTCGGGAAAAGGAAGCCGGACTTCCGCTTCACGGTATTGTCGGGGACCTCGATCCACGGAACGTAGGCGAGCGGGTGGCCAAGGAGCTCGAAGCGCGCCTTTTCAAGGCGAATCGTATGCTTGACGCCGTCCTGAATGACGCGTTCAGCCTTTACCTGCCAGAAGGGAGGTCGTTCCGGTCTTTCAGCGCAAGGCAAACAGGCGGTATAGACGCCCCTGTTCAGGATCATTTGCGTGCCCCCAACACGCTGGCCGGTTTCGGCAACCAGGCGCGTATTGTCGGGGGTCTCAATTCGGAGCGCGTTTACGAACCCGTTGGCAAAATCGTCGGTGATGTCAATCTTGTCACCGTACATGCGGTTGCCGTCGGGGGCGATCAACTCCACGTTGCCGAGCGCCATCAGGCGGCGGGTCTGCTGATTGTACTCGACGCGTTGCGCCACCAATCTGTAGCCGGCGTAGTTAATCTGTACACCGCCGATGGCCGAAACGATCTGCGCGTCCTTGTTGTAGACGAGTTCGTTTGCCGACAGAATCAGCTTCTGGTCGGCGGACACGTTCGGCCTCAAGCCTTGCAGGGCATCCTGGGCGAAAGCAGCAGGAAAGCCATTCGAATAGGTAGACAGGGCCGCGCCTAGGAGCAGGGCAACCAACTGTTTACTAAGAGTCTTGCGGTCGCCTGCCGCCACTAGCCATCCTCCTGATGAAGCAGAATTGTTGCACCCAAAGCCAAGGCAACAATGACCGGAATCCACGTTGCCACGAAAGGCGGGACAACCCCACTGCTTCCGAATGCTTTTACAAGCACGGTGACCACATAAAGCACGAAGCCCGACAGGATTCCACCCAGAATCACCGACCTCGACTGGTTGAACCGGCTAAATTTTAGGGACACTGTTGCAGCAATGAGAGTCATTGCGACAAGCAACAGTGGTTGGGACAACAACGAATGAAATTGGGTCTCAAGCGCCTTGGTCGGAATCCCGAAGGATCTCGCCGCGTCAATTCGGCTCGAGAGATCAAAAAATCCAATAGTTTCAGGGGCTGTCAGCCTCTGCTGGATGAAATCCTGTTTCAAATTGGTGCTTACGCGCACCTCATCGAGCCGTGTGGCGACTTCGCCCGGACGACGCTCGACAACGTTCTTAAGAAGCCAGTAACCATCTTCCAATTTTGCCGACGCGGCGTCCTGTCTCAGGATGATGTGATCGGACGAATCGAAATGCACGAACACGGCGTTCATAAGCAGCGTGCCGTTTTCGAGAATCGTATTCGCTCCGATGATCACGTCGTCCCCGCCGCTGATCTGGCGAATCCACGGAACTTGCGGCGCGGCGTTCGACCCTGAGACTTCTCCACGCCAGTTGCTCTCGATGACGGCAGCCTGACGTTGCCCCCAGGCTGCCAGCGGGTTGAGAACGGTCATGACCAGGACGCCGAGCAAAAAGGCGCCTGCGAGGAAGGGAGACATGAACTGCCAAACCGAGATGCCGGCAGCACGCGTCACGACCAGTTCGTATTTTCGGTTGAGCCCGATTAGAACGGTCATGCCCACAAAGAGGGCAATGAAGGGCACGGTCTGCTGCAAGATGAGCGGCAGACGCACCGCCGTCATCGCGAGCCCGCCGGTCACGGTGTAGCCCGGAAGACCGGAGAGTCGGCCAGCGGTCTCGCTGAAATCAACGAGGTAGACGATGCCAATCACGCCGAGAAAGAACCACATTGTGGTCAGCAGGTATCGACGGAAGAAGTAACGGCCGAGTGTCCCGAGAATCATGCGCTGCCTCCGGCGGAGGGATCTGCCGACCGACCAAAGCGTCGCGACAGTCTCTGCCAAGAGGCGGAGATTCGGTCGCTCATCGCGGACACGACCGACAGGCGCTTATGGTGCGACAGAGATGCGATTGCCAAAAGGCTGGCGACCACGGGAATCGCATAGAGCACGCCGATATACTCTGGATCCGTGTCGATCTGGTTGGCGGCGTAGAACGACGCCCAACGAATACCGAACGCGAAGATGAGCGCCGCGACCATGGGGTGCAACCGTGCTTCGCGGTGGGAGCGAGCATCACCGGCGATCGCGAGCGAAATCAGCGCAAACACCATCGGAAGAACCCAATCCGTCATGCGGCGGTGCAATTCGGCACGATAACTACCGGGTCTGGCGATGTAATCCTTGTCGTTCGGATCCGGATTGAAGAGGAACGCAAGCTCGCGGTCGGATGCGCGAAGAGTCGCCTGACCGCGGTTTTGGGTCAGATCGGACAGGTCGAAGGAGTAGGAATCGAAACGAATGACGGAGACTTCACCGGTTTGCGTTTTGCGGTGAACCTCGCCATCATGCATGATGAGTGACGTGCCCTTCTCGTCAACGGCGCCTTCACGTGCGTAGTAGATAAGCTCGAATGCGGGGTCGCGCTCATCGACGACGAACAAGCCCTTGAGCACGCGTCCGGCCAATCTCTCGGATATCTGTACGTAGAGGCCGGTGTCGATGCGGCGGAAGTTCTTCTCTTCAATCACGGTCGAGAGCAGATCCGCATAGGCAGCGGCCACCATCTGGCGAACCCCCGTCTTGGCCTTCGGCTCGACGACGTTGTCCACCAGAAACGAAAAGATGCTAATGACGGCGGCGAGGATGAGGATCGGGCGCAGGATAATGCTGCGCTTGGCGCCAGCCGCGTCGATGACGGTCAGCTCCGAATCGTTGTTCATCGTCGTCAGGGTCTGCGTCACACCGATGACAAGTGCGAACGGCAGCACGATCGGAATGATCGACGGTAGAATCAGCGTTGCCAGCTTGGCGAACGATCCCATCGACTGGCCGCTGTCGGTTACGAGATTGACGCGCTGCAGGACCTGAGTCGTCCAAATGATCGCGAGCACCGGCAACAGGGCAACGAGAAACATCTGGCCAACGCGCCGGAGTATGTATGTTTCAAGCAGTTTCATTAATGCCCTTGAACGCCATTTGCGAACCAATGCCGCTACGCAGCGAAATCCATCTACGCTGTTTGGGTCTCTTTTGCGACAAGCTGGAGTCGAAAATTCATTCAAATTTCAGATTTTTTTTTGCCCTGTGGCGAATCGGTAAGCGCAAGAAGACCTGCAAAGACAACAACGGACGAAAGCCAACCCAGGATGACGTCTGAAAGGTAGTGCGCGCCAAATGCAAGACGCATGGCCGGTGTCAGAAAGGCGATTGCTGTGAGGGGGAGGGCAAGCGCGAAGCGCGCCGGCTGTGGTATCAGGAAAATCAGACAGAAAACCCAGCCGGCGCCTGCCGCTTCGCCGGAAATGAAAGAGCAGTTCGATACGCATTTTCCGATCATGGAGCCCGCCTGCACGAAGTCGAGGTGGCCACCAAAATCCAGCGTTTGGGACGGTCGCGGTCTACCCCAGTATGTCTTGAGAATGAGGTTGGTGAGGATCACGGGGCCGATCACCAGCGAGCCGAGAGCAATCTTGAAGGCGCGGGCGCGCGCGAGGTTGAAAGTGGCCCCGCAGTGCCCGTAGCACTCCAAAAGTTTCCACAAGAGGACGATGGCGATGAGGTAGGGAAGCCGGAAGAACAGCGTTCTCAGGAACCCGAGATAAGCCTCGTGCCGGTAAGGAAAGTAGCCGCAGTTTTTTCCGAATGTGGCTGGAGTGCTGCATGCCTCGCGCACAAAGAAATGCGCTGATGCGTAGACATCGATCTGCGGAAAGCCGTTGAACAGCAGAAGCAGCAGCCACCACAGACAGAAAAGACCTATAAACACACGTGCGGGATCGCTGTCGGGCATTTGTATGCGCCAACACGTCCTCGTCCCTGCAGACATCAAAAGGGAAAGCAATTCGGAATTCCTGTGGACTTAATTCCGCGGGAGGAATATGCGCCGAAGATGACATCCCTTTAACGGGTTGGCGGTTAGTCAGGCCGCCACGGCCTCATCCCGAAGACTTGTTTTCGGGGGTGAAACCCGAAATGATCGGATAGAGCGGATTTAGGACAATCCCACTGGAGAAGACATGTCAGCCAAGTTCGATATCTCATTTGCAAGCTCCACCGAGATCGCCGGTGGCTACGCGATCCTCCTGCAGGCAAGCGGAGCGGACCTTGCCGCCGGGGCCAAGCTTGCGGATCCCGCTGGCGTCATCCCGAGAGCAGCAAAGATCGCCGGCTTCTCCGCCAAGGCGACGACTGTGCTGGATCTCGTTGCGCCCGAGAGGTCCGCAGCTGAGCGGCTTATCGTTGTAGGACTCGGCAAACCTGAAGAGCTGACCGCTCACGATTGGCTGAAGGCTGGCGGCGTCGCCGCATCCAAGATCAAGAAGGCCGAAAAGGTCGCAATCTTCGTCGATGCGCCGGGTGCCGGCGTCGGAGCGAAGGAAGCGGCGGATTTTGCGCTTGGAATGCTTTTGCGCGCCTATAGCTTCGATACCTACAAGACCAAGAAGAAGGACGAGGACGGCAATGGCCGGAACGGGCAGGTGCCGATCAAGATCGTTACCGCCAAAGCGACAGAGGCGGCAGAAGCCTTCAAGCTCTCGGAAGCCGTTGCGGCGGGCGTTAACCTGGCCCGCGATCTTGTGAACGAGCCGCCGAATGTTCTGGGTCCGGTGGAGTTTGCCGCCAAGGCAAGCGAATTGCAGAAACTTGGGGTCGAGGTGGAAATCCTCACCGAGAAGGAAATGCAAAAGCTTGGCATGGGCGCCCTGCTGGGCGTGGCACAAGGCTCGGTCAGACCCCCGCGTCTGGCGGTCATGCAGTGGAAGGGCGGCAAGAGCGGCGAGAGTCCGGTCGCCTTCATCGGCAAGGGCGTGGTCTTTGATACCGGCGGCATTTCGATCAAGCCCGCTGCCGGCATGGAAGAAATGAAGGGTGACATGGGCGGTGCTGCCGCTGTCACCGGCCTGATGCATGTCCTCGCTGCCCGCAAGGCAGCCGTGAACGCGGTCGGCATCATCGGTCTGGTCGAAAATATGCCCGACGGAAACGCGCAGCGTCCCGGCGACATCGTTACCTCGATGTCGGGCCAGACGATCGAGATCATCAATACCGATGCTGAAGGACGGCTCGTTCTGTGTGACGCGTTGTGGTATTGCAACGATCGCTTCAAGCCGAAATTCATGATCAATCTGGCAACATTGACCGGCGCTATCCTTGTTGCGCTCGGCAATGTCCACGCCGGTCTGTTCTCGAATGACGATGAGCTCTCCGCGCAGCTGACCGCTGCCGGCTTGACAAGCAGCGAAAAGCTGTGGCGCTTGCCGCTCGGCAAGGAGTATGACAAGCTGATCGACAGCAAGTTCGCCGACATGAAGAACTCCGGCGGCCGTCATGCGGGATCGATCACCGCCGCTCATTTCCTGAAGCGATTCGTGGAGGAAACGCCTTGGGCACACCTCGACATCGCAGGAACGGCAATGGGCTCGCCGCAGGATGAGATCAATCAGTCCTGGGGTTCCGGTTACGGCGTACGCCTGCTCGATGAGCTGGTGCGTGCCAACTACGAGTCATGACGGAAGTTCTGTTTTACCATCTGACGGAATCCAAGCTGGAGGATGCCCTCCCGCCGTTGCTCGAGAAAAGCGTTGAGCGCGGCTGGCGGGTCGCGGTGCAGTTGAAAGACGCTGCGCGACGCGACCTGCTCGATCAGCATCTCTGGACATTTCGCGAAGATAGCTTCCTGCCGCATGGCACGGATGAGGGGGACCTGGCGGCAGATCAGCCGGTTCTCCTTACGGTTTCCGAAGGGAATTCCAACGCGGCGACGGTACGATTTATCGTCGATGGAGCTGAGCCGCCGCCGGTCGAGCCTTATAGCCGGATCGTCTTTATGTTCGATGGTTACGACCAGGCGCAGCTCGAAGGGGCTCGCGCGCAATGGAAGAACCTGAAAGGCGAAGGACATAACCTCACCTATTGGCAACAGACCCCGGAAGGGCGTTGGGAAAAAAAAGCATGAAAAAGCCCGCTTCAAGCGGTCCGCTTCAAGCGGGCTTATACATTGCGAGGCCGGTGCATCGGTTATGATGCACCGGCCTCGTTTGCCATTGAGGTGATTGCAACACCGCAGTGACGATGCGCAGAGCGGTTGGTCCTAGCGGGCCTGAACTTTCGTTCGTA